>DATFVB010000321.1 GCA_035260525.1 Thermoanaerobaculia bacterium | reverse complement strand
CTCGCGGAGCTCGGATCGCGAATGGCGCGGATGCCGCCATTCCTCGGGGGCGGCGTCCCCGACGCGCTACTATCCGCGCATGACTTTCCGTTCGGCGGGTCCGGCCCTGTCGACCTTCGCCGGCAGCGCGGGTTGAGCCTGTAAGCTGGGTCAGTTCGACCTTGCGGCCGTGCTGTCGAAGATGCCGCCGTCCCGCGACGCGAACCTGATCGCGGGTTTCGGACGGTCCGAGGACGCCTCCGCGTACCGGCTGGGCGACGGGCGCGCTCTCGTCCAGACGGTCGACTATTTCACCCCGGTCGTCGACGACCCGCACCTTTTCGGACGGATCGCCGCCGCCAACGCCCTGTCCGACCTCTACGCGGCGGGAGCGCGTCCGGCGCTCGCGCTCGCCGTCGCGGCCTTCCCGTCCGAGGTCCTGCCGCTTTCGACCCTCGAGTCGATCCTGCGCGGCGGCGCCGAAACCGTCGCCGAGGCGGGAGCCACACTTTCGGGGGGGCACACGATCGACCACGACGTGCCGATCTATGGCCTCGCCGCCACCGGTTTCGCGCGCGAAGAAGACCTGACCGACCACGCGGCGGCTCGGCCGGGCGACGAGCTGATCCTCACGAAGCCGCTGGGCGTCGGCGTTCTCGTCTCCGCGAGCCGCGCCGACGCACTCGGCGGGCTGTTCCACCGGAGGATCGTCGGGGACGACCTCCTCGAGCGGCTGGGGTGCCAGATGGCGGCCTTGAACGCCGGGCCCTCATTTCTCATGCCGGAGTTCCGCGTCCGCGCCGCGACCGACATCACGGGATACGGCCTCCTCGGTCACGCCCTGAACCTGATGGAGGCGTCGGGGACGACGGCGCGGTTTTCCCTCGCCAGGATCCCCGTGATCGAGCAAGCCCGCCCGATCGCCCGGCGCGGAATCGCTCCGGACGGCTCCCGGAAGAACTTCCGGAATCTGCGCCCGAAGACCGCCTGGACGGCGCCCTGGTCCGACGACGATTTCCTGCTGCTGGTCGACGCGCAGACCTCCGGAGGGCTCCTCGTCTGCGTCCCGGAGGGGCGCGGGGAAGAATTCGCCGCCCGCTGCCGGGCGGCGGGCGCGCCGGAAACCGCCGTCGTCGGGACGGTCGTCCCGCGAGAGGAGTTGCCGCTCGCGGTCGCCTCCTGAGATCATTCGATCCTGTTATCTTCTCCCTGCCGACTCGAACCATCCGCCGCCCGGTTCCCGGACGCCCGGGGTCGGGCGGCGCCGGAAAGGAGCCCGCGATGGCCTCGCAGGAAGATTGGACACAGGTGGCGTTGGTGCCCGATGACGTGGAGGCGGACCTGATCCGCGGGTTCCTCGAATCCGAGGGGATCGAAGCCCAGATCGACAACCGCAAGTTCCACATGGAACCCGTGAACTTCGGAGATCTCACCGGGATCCGCGTGCTCACGCATCCCGAGGATTCCGAGCGCGCCCGCGGTCTCCTCGCCAAGCGCGAGCGCGATTTCGACCGGATGCAGGACTCCGGCGACAAGAGCTCGATCCTGACGGACTCTGGGCCCGCCGACGCCCCGGAGGAGAACGGCGACTGATGGAGCCCGGCTCCCGCGTCGGCCGCTTCCGCATCGAGCGCCCTCTCGGCCAGGGGGCGATGGGGAACGTCTACCTCGCGGTCGATCCCGCGATCGAGCGGCAGGTCGCGATCAAGATCGTGCGCACCGATCTCACGGACGCCGACCGTCGGGACGAGGTCGAGACGCGCTTCCTGCGCGAGGCGAAGATCGCCGGCCGGCTGCAGCACCCGAACATCGTCACGATCTACGACGTCGGGCGGGAAGCGGAGAGCACCTTCATCGCCATGGAGTACGTCGAGGGGCGTCCGCTCGCGAAGCTCCTCCGCCCCGACGTCCCGATGACGGACGCCCAGCGCCTCCTGATCGCGCGGCAGACGGCCGAAGCGCTCGCCCACGCGCACGAGCGGCAGGTGATCCACCGCGACGTCAAGCCGGGGAACATCCTGATCCGGAGCGACGGCGTCGTGAAGGTCTCGGATTTCGGGATCGGGAAGCTCCTCACGGGAGGCGACGACGTCACCCGCACCGGGATGATGGTCGGGAGCCCGTCGTACATGTCGCCGGAGCAGATCCGGGGCGAGACGCTCGACGGCCGCTCGGACATCTTCTCGCTCGGCGTCGTCCTCTACGAGATGTTCACCGGAACGCGGCCGTTCCCCGGCGACACGGTCACGGCGCTCGTCTACCAGATCCTGCACACGGAGCCGAAGGATCCCGCGTCGATCCGCCCCGACTTGCCGCCGCTGATCTCGGCCATCATCCGGCGGGCGCTCGCCAAGAAGAGAGACGAGCGCTACCCGGACGCCCGCGTCCTGCTGCGCGACCTCCACCGCGCGTCCTCGACCGGTCCGGCGCGCGATTCGCGGCCGACCCCGGTCGTTCACGACTTCCCGATGCCGGCGCCGACTTTGATCCCGGCGCCGACGGCGGTCACCCTCGGTCCGACCGCGGCCGCTCCCTCTCCGGTCGCCGCTTCCGGGTCCGGGCCGACCGTCATCGTCGAGCGGCGCGGCGCCGCGGCGCTGCTCTTCGGAATCGCGGCGCTCGTGCTCGCGGCCGCGGCATTCCTCTTCGTGATCACGCAGCCGCGCCGCGCGGCGTCGATCTTCTCGGGCATCGGAAAGCCCGCCTCGACGTCTGCCGCTGCGCCGCCGGGATCGGCGACCGCGACCGGCGCGTCCGCGACGCCGGTCCCCGGCCCGCCGGCATCGGTCACATCGCCGCCGTCGGTACCGGCGATCCCGGCGCCGCCCTCGACGACCGCGGCGGCCGCCGGCTCCGCTGCGGAGGCTCCGGCGCGTTCCTCGGCGGCGCCTGCGGAGTCTCCCTCCGTCGGCCGCGCCAAGGAGAACGCGAAGAAGAGCGCGGCCGACACGGCGGCGCTCCCGCCCGCGGCGAAGACGTCGCCGGCGGGATCGATCCCGATCACCGGGGCGCCCGAGGGGCCGGCTCCGGCTCCCGTGTCGGACGTCGTGTACGACCACGTCTATCGCGTCCGGCGCGCGATGAAATTCCAGATCAGCCCGGACCAGGCCCGGATCTCCGTCGACGGAAAATACGTCGGCATCGCCGACGACTGGGACGATCACGGCGGCGGAAAGATCTTTCCTCTCGCTCCCGGAACCCACCACGTGAAAGCGACGCTCCCCGGATATCACGACCTGAACCTCCAGATCGTCGTCGCCCCGTCGGCGAAGGACGACGTCGAGTCGGCGGGCGACGACATGAAGCGGACGTCGAAGGAGCCCTTCTCGAAGATCGGAAAGATCGACTATTCGACGCAGGGGGACGTTTTCTTCGATCCGTCGCTCGGCTCCGCGCGCGTCCTCGTCGACGGGCACGAGCAGGGGATCGGCTCGATCTTCACCGCGGCCCGCCCGCTGAAGCTCGCCGCACCGATGGTCCACGACATCCTCCTGACCGACGGAGCGAAGTCGAAGGCGCTCCGGGTCCTCGCGTCGTCGACGGCGGACGACGCGCGCGTGCTGATCAAGGAGCGACTGAAGTAGGGCGGTCGGGCAAGTTCACTCCCTCTCCCCGCGGGAGAGGGTTGGGGTGAGGGTGGACCCGCGGGCTCCCTCACCCGGCGAGCGAGATCGCTCGCCGACCTCTCCCGCCGGGAGAGGTAAAGGCGGACGGTGACGGCGACATTCCCCATCTGGGCCCTGCTCGATCTCGACGCGTTCTACGTGTCGGTCGAACGGGCGAAGGACCCGTCGCTCGCCGGGAAACCGGTGATCGTCGGGGGCGACCCGGAGCGCGGACGGGGCATCGTCGCGTCCGCCTCCTACGAAGCTCGCGCCCGCGGCGTCCGGACCGCCATGCCGGCCGCGTCGGCGGCCCGGCTCTGCCCCGACGCCGTCTTCCTGCGCCCGGACTTCGCGGCCTGCACCGAATACTCCCGCCTCGCCGCGGCGATCCTCGAGAGCGAGGCGCCGCGGGTGCTGCCGGCGTCGATCGACGAGTTCTACCTCGACTTCACGCACCGCGGCGGCTTCGACTTCGAGAAGGCGTGCGCGGCGGTGGCGCGGCTGCGCGAGCGGCTCCGGCGCGAGCTCGCGCTGCCGGCCTCCGCGGGGATCTCGTCGAGCCGCCTCGTCGCGAAGATCGCTTGCGGGAAAGCGAAACCCGACCGACAGCTCTTCGTTCCTCCGGGAACGGAAGCGGCGTTCCTCGCGCCGCTCCCCGTCGGCGAGATGCCGGGGATCGGGCCGAAGACCGAGCCGCGCTTCGTCGACGCCGGGTTCCGCACGATCGGCGATCTCGCGACCCGCCCCGAGTCCGAGCGCCGGGAGCATCTCGGAGAGCACGCCGAGTACTGGAGGCGGCGCGCCGTCGGCGAGGACGTCTCCGGCGATCCCTTCGACGAGGAGCGCGACCGCTCGATCGGCGCGGAGGAGACGTTCGACCGCGATCTCTCCGAGCCCGCCGAGGTGGATGGCGCGCTCGCGTCGCTCGCCGAGACCGCGTGCTTTCGCCTCCGGCGGAAGGCCTACGTCGCCGGCACGATGTCTCTCAAGATCCGCTACGAGAACTTCGAGACGATCTCCGCGTCGCACACGTTCCCCGAGCCGACCGACGGCTACGACGAGATCCGGAGGGCGGCGGCGGCCGCGCTCGCGCGCCGCTGGAACCGCTCGCGCCGGCTGCGGCTGCTCGGCGTACGGCTGACGGGGATCTCCGACAAGAACGCCGGCTGGCTGCCGCTCGAGATGCCCGGCCGCGCGCGCGACGAGCGGGCCTTCGAGGCGATCGACCGGATCAAGGAAAAGTTCGGCGAGGGGAGCCTGCGGTTCGCGCGGGGGACGTCCAAACCCACCTCTCCCGGCGGGAGACCCGTCGCGCCGAAGCCTGGAGGCGAAGGCGGAGGGTCGGGGTGATCCCGCCGCAGCGGGAGTCCGTTCCCACCTCTCCCGGCGGGAGAGGTCGCCGAGCGAAGCGAGGCGGGTGAGGGAGCCCGGCCCTGCGTTTAACCGGTTATCCGAGCGTGAAAGGCTCCCACCCTTCCGATGTCGCGCGGGACGGCTCGCGCGGCGGGAGCCCGCTCTGGAGACGAAGCAGCAGCGGAAGGAGGTTTACGCCGGGCTTTCCGATCCAGAGGTCGTGCAGCATCGCGACGTCTTCGCGCGTGGTCGGGATGTCGCGCTCGATGTCGGGGAGCTCAGCGCGTTCGCTGGATTTCATTCCACAGCTCCTTCATCCGGTGGCGTTCGAACTCGCGGGCGATCGATTCGCCGTCGACGCCCGGGACCCGCGCGAGATACGCGATGTCGGCGAGCTCGGAAAACGTCCGGGACGGGTCGTTCTTGATCGCGAAGATCTTCATCGCGGCGAGGTGCTCGGGGCTAGGCACCTTGACGCGTGATCCGTCCTCGAGTGTCACTTCGCGCGACTCGCCGAAGAGACGGTCGGCCGTGGCGCCCGAGACGTAGACGAAATCGACGCGGCCGATCGACGGATCCGGGTGCGCGTGATTCGAATAACCCGGCGAATCGTGCAGCGTCTCGTAGCCGTTGCTCTCCATTCGTTCCCGCAGGACGCCGTGTGCCGCGGCGTCGACGGCGAAGTCGACGTCGAACGTCCTTCGCGGCCTGCCGTAGGCCGCCATGGCGTGACCGCCGATCAGGAGGTGGCGAGCGCCGAGCTCGTCGAGCATCGTTTGGATGCGGGTCACGTTGCTCTGGAGTTCCACGCAAGGAGAGCTTACCAGCCGTTCGGCGCCGTCAGAGCCGGTCCCGGTCTCCCTCACGCGGTCGCCTCCGTTGTCGGCGACCGACCTCTTCCGCGGGGAGAGGTGAGGGCACGTTCGCGATCGCTGTCCGCCGCCTTCCGAGCGAGTTCAGCGGCGGCGAGCGTTTCGTTCGCCGCCCGCTGAAACGAGCGCCCGTTTACTTCGGCAGCTTCGGATACTCCGTCCCCCAGAAGTATCGGTCGAAGAAGTCCGCGTACGACTTCCCGGTGAGGTAGTGCAGCAGGCTGGCCGTCAGCGCCGATGATCCCGTCTGCCACTTCCGGTTGGACTGGAACGTCTTCAGGAACGTGAGGAACTTCTCCTCGCCGAGCTCCTTGTGGAGGATCGCGAGGAGAAACGGCCCGCGACCGTACAGGAGCCCCATGCGGTCGCGGAACGCCGTCTCGCCTTCCAGCCGGTTGGCGGTCGGAAGCGTGGCGGAGATCCCTGAGTCCTTCATCCGCCCTTCCCAGTCGCGGACGACCTGGTTGTAGGCGCCGTTGCCTTTCTCCGCGCGCACCTGCAGCGCCGAGCAGTACTCGGCGAACGACTCGGACATCCATTCCTCCTCGTCGTCCGGCCACTTGATCTGGTGGCCCCACCACTGGTGCGCGATCTCGTGGGCGAATCGCGCCGTGAGGCTGCGGGAGAACATCTTCGTCAGGTCGTCTTCGTGCGGCGAGAACGCCTCTCGCGTGATGAACATCGTCGCGGGCGGCGCGATCCCGAAGCCGTAGGAGTTGATCTCGACGATCGTGAACTCCTTCCAGGGGAAGGGCCCGAGGAAGGGCTCGTAGAACTTGATGATCTGCGACGAGAGGGTGACGAGGTGCTCCGTCGCGCGGTGGTTGACGTACGCGTAGCTCGCCACGTGGTACGTGCGTCCGTCCTTGACGACGTCCTCGACGTGGTAGCTCCCGCCGAGGACGACCGGGAGGAAGATCGGGTGGTCGAGCTCGGTCGTGAGCGTGTTCCAGTCCTTCTCTTCCTTCCGCGAGACGACCGTGCCGCTCGCGATCGGGACGAAGGGCTTCCTGACGCGCACGGTGCAGCGCCAGGTGAAGGCGGAGCCGTTGAGTCCCGGGCTCGGGTACCAGGAGTCGAATCCGAGGAGCCAGTAGCTGTCGTGCGACGGGGGAGGGAGCACGTCGCCTTCCATGTCGAACCGGAGCGTCACCGGCTGCCCGGGGGCGAGCGGCTTCGGGAGCGCCAGCAGCAGGCGGCCGTCGCGATGGTCGAAATCGACGGCGTGGCCGTCCGAGGTCTCGACCTTCAGCAGCTCGTTCTTCCGGATGTCGAGCGCGGAATCGGCGAACACGCGGCTCCGGAGGTTGACGTGGAGCGTCGAGATCGGCTCCTTCGCGGCGCTCTCCCAGGTTTCCGTCACGCGGATCTTCGCGTGCTCCTTTTCGGCCTCGATCTCCGGCTCGACGCGCGTCAGGACGACGTCGGGTCGCGGCGGCTCGCGGAATCCGCGGCCGATCGGCTGGTCGGAGATCGTCTCGACCGCCCACTCCCACGGGGCGTTGGCGCTGTCGAATTCGAGCTTCTTCAGGGCGATCAGGTCTTCGGCGTGCGACTCGATCTCGTCGCGGAACCAGATCGCCTCCTGCTTGCCGCCGGAGAGCTCCACCCACGAGAACGGCGCGGCGGGCGCCATGCGCTCGCGGTAAGCGAGCCGCTGGGCGACGCCGTCGGACTTCCGGCGGGCGAACGTCTCGAGATGCTTCCGGAACGCGTGCTCGGGCGGCGCCGCGCCGGCCGTTCCCGCGGGGACCTTCTCGCCGGGCGCCAGCCAGAGGAGATCGTCGAACGCGTCGGAGACGAGGAGGCTCTTCCCTTCGTCTCTCGCCTTCCAGCGCGTCGCCCTGTCGGCGTCGTGGCGCATCACGGGCCACTCCTCCGGCGTGTCGGAGGCGTACGTCCACTTCCCCTCGCCGTCGAAGAAGAACCCGATCGTCTCGGTTCCGGCGAGAACGGGCGCCACGACGCCTTTGGCGAGCGTCACCTTGATGTGCCCGACCTGGAGCGTCACGTTCGCGACCGTGACCGCGTCCTTTCCGAGCGTCGGATGGGCGTAGCGGTCGACCTGGGCGGAGAGGGTTTCGGCGCGGGCGACCCCCGAAAGTCCAAAGATCAAGGATCCGACGAGGAGAAAGCGATTCGAGGTGATCATCCGTCGATTGTAGGACCCGGGGCCGGCGCTCAGAACATCCTGGCCATCACCATCCGATCGCGCCACCCAGGGTATTGGACGAATAGCTCCCCGCAAGCAGGTTCCCCAGGAACACGTTGTCCCGCGTCGCCGTCGTCGCCACCGGGAAATCGTTCGTCGGGTAGGAGGTCGATCCCGCCTTGCCCATCATCTCGGTCGCGATCCGCCCGGAAGCATCCCGGAGAGTGTAGATCGTTCCGCGCGGGACGTACAAGAAGTTGCCCCAGTACCGGCTGAGGAACGCCATCATCTGGCTCTCGAGAGTATTGGCGTTCGGCCCATAGTTGGGCCGGCCATCCGGGCCGTAGCTGCCGTTGCCGTACGTGATCCCGAGCGCCGCCATGTAGTTGATGGGGGCGATTCGGGGACGGTCCTTCCTTTCAGTCATTGTTGGTAGACGTGGCGGCTGTACGTCGATCGACGTGGCAGAGCGCTCCGGGGTATTCGATTCTTGGCTGGCGCAGTCGGCGCACTTATGCATGAAAGGAAGGACCG
>DATFVB010000320.1 GCA_035260525.1 Thermoanaerobaculia bacterium | reverse complement strand
GCGGCGGCCGCCGCGGCGACCACCGCGGCGAGCGGCATGTCGGCGTATCCGCCGATCGCCGTCCGCATCATGAGGCCGGGGAGGATCGCCGTCAGTCCGGCGGCGACGACCGCCGTCCGCCGGTCGGAGACGGTCTCGACGAGGTGGAACGTCCCGATCACGAGCGAGACCGCGAACACGGTGAAGACCGCCTTGACGGCGTCGAAAGGAAAAGCGCGGTAGAAGGTCGCCACGAGCGCTTCGTCGACGGCAACGGCGGGAGGGTACGAGACGATGCGAAGCATGTACTCGGGGGTGGGGACGTTGAGACGCAGAGTGCCCGTTTTGTAGAATTCCTGAGCCTTCGTCATCCAGATCTGGAATCCGTCCCAGGCGAAAGCGGAACGGGCGTTGGCGACCGCGAACAACACGAGCCCGGGAAGGACCGCGCCCGCCGCCTTGACGCTGGACGGGGAGAGCCCGAGCCCGGTGGCCCGGAACCGCGACAAATCCGTTCGGCGGATCAGGATGGCGACGAGGATCGCGATCAGGAGAACGAACCGAATCCACGGCCGCCCCAGGAGCGACAGGGGAATCGCGGCGGCGGAGACGATGCCGAGCCCGATCAGGAACGACTCGTTCCATTCGAAGAGGGAAGCGGGGCAGCGGCCCATGACCAGGTTCGCAAGACACGCGCAGCCGAGCGCCACGACAGCGGCAGCGGCGGGAGAGAGGACCGCTGCCGTCACTTCGCCAGCTTCCCGAACCAGTATTCCTGCGGGAAGCCCGGAATCGGAGACAGCCGCACGTGCCAGACGAATCCCGGATCGGGCGGCGGCGACCCGGCGGAGAGAGCCCAGCGGATCCGGAGACGCTTCCGAAGGAAGGCGACGCGCTTGACGGCGTCGTCGGTCGAGACGACGATCGCGACCCGCTGGGGCGAGAGGGCCCGTTCCCACAGCCGCGGAAGCCAGCGGTTTTCGCTGTTGCTGACGTAGAGGAGCGGTTCCGCGTCGGGGATCCAGCTCCGAATGACCCGGATATCGCGCGCCTGCTGCGCCGTGATCGAGCGGGCGCCGTGGCGACGGAGGAACAGCTCGCGTTCCCCGTACAGAGCGGGCACGAATGCGGCCAGCTGCGCCGCGACCAGGGCGAGACCGGCGAGGCGCCAGGCCCGGTCGGCCCAGCCGCCCCTCGTGCTCATCACGAGCGCCCGCCGCCGCTCATTCGCCGATCTTCGAAGGGGAAGGCGTGGCCCCGATCCGCACCTGATGGGGCTTCCACGTGACTCCCCATTTCTGCTCGAAGTACTCCTTGTTGCGGTTCCAGATCGCGTCGTAGGCGGCGGGGGAGAGCTTTCGGAACGAGCCTTGCCCGAAATGGTGAACGTAGGCATCCTCCGCGCAGACCACCGAAAAGCCGGCTTGCCGCACGCGATGCGAGAAGTCGTCGTCCTCGAACATCCCGATCCCGAAATTCTCGTCGAGCGCGCCGACGGCGTCGAGGACCTCGCGCCGCGCGGCGACGCAGTACATGGCCGCGACGTCGATCGCGAACGTCTCGCCCGCGTGTTCGATCGCCCGCCGCGTCGCCCACGCGGGAAGATCGGCGAGATCCGAATATCCCGGGTCGACTTTCGCCTCGTTGCCGGCGAAGTTCGTGGTGGGACAGAGAAGGCCGATTTCCCCGTCGCGCCGGAGATGCGCGACGAGCCGCCCGACGAGGCCGGGAGGGACGACCGTGTCGTTGTTCAGCAGGATGACGACGTCTCCTCGGGCGGCGGCGATGCCGGCGTTGTTCGCCGCCGCGAAGCCGCGATTCACGGGATTCCGCACGATCCGGACGCGAGGATCGGTCGCGGCCCGCTGCGTCAGATAGGGGACCGTCGCGTCCCGCGAAGCGTTGTCGACGACGACGATCTCGAGGCGCGGCCACGTTTCCCTCCGGAGGGATTCGAGGCACTGGCGCGTGAAATCGAAACCGTCGAACGTCACGACGACGACGGTGACCTCCGGCCGCGTCTCGGCCGCCGCGCCGTCGATCGCCCGGTAGCGTGCGCTCCAGTCGTTCTCCGCGGCGATCGTGCGGCGCGCCGCGCGCCGCGGGTCCGAGGGAGCTTCCGCCAGCGCTTCGTCGAGCCCGCGGAGGAACTCCTCGTGGCTGCGCGCGAGATAACAGACGCCGGCGAACGGCTCGAGCTCGCTCAGCGCGGGCGCCACCACGGGTTTTCCCCCGGCCATGTACTCGTAGAGCTTGACCGGGTTGGTCGCGTCGGTGATGTCGTTGACGAGAAACGGGATCACGCACGCGTCGAAATTCCAGAGGAGCTTCGGCATTTCCGCGTACGGGCGCTGACCGAGGAGTCGCACGTTCGGGAGCGCCGAAAGCGGCGAGAGGTCCACGTCGAAGTGGCCGCCGGCGAGGACGACCGTCCCCTGGGGATACCGCCGCGCGATCTTTTCGATCAGCGGGACGTCGACCCAGGAGGCGAGGGCCCCGTAGTAGCCGATGACCGGGTGGCGCACGTCGCCGAGGATGTCGTTGGGGCCGCAGAGAGCCGCGTAGTGCTCCACGTCGACGGCGTTGCGGACGAGGATCGCCCGCTTCGCATCGCGCTCGTGCTTCTCGAGCAGACGCTGAGCGGAGACGACGGTCACGTCCGCGGCCCGCACGAGCTCGGCTTCGCGTTCGAGAGCGTCCCTGGCGAAGCCGGGAAAGTTCGTCCACTCGTCCATGCAGTCATAGACGACGACGGCGTCGTGGCGCTCCCGGAGGCGGAGGGCGAGGCGCGTCCAGAACGGGATGTCGACCTTGACCAGCACGTCGCCGGCGGCGGCCGCCGCCAGGAGCTCGCCCAGGGCGTCCTCGAGGGCCGCCACGTCGTCGCCGGTCAGCTCCCCGCCGTAGACGTCGAGCGGCCGCGGCGAGCGGATGCGGAGCTCGGCGACGTTCGGCGCCTTCGCAACGAGCTCGTACGGAGGGCCGCCGGGCGGAAGGAAGACCGTGGTCGAGAGGTAGAACACGCGGTGCCCGGCGCGGCCGAACTGGGTGGCGAGCTGCTGGGGGCGTTGGAAGCGGAAGTCCCAGTCGACGATCGAGAGCACGAGAACGTCGTAGCGCCCCTCCGGGCGGGCCAGGAACCCGTCGAGCAGAGAGGTCGGCGCCGGCGCCGAAACCGGCGGGACGGAAGGCGCAACGGGAGCGGCGGCCGGCGAGGGGGTTACGGTCTCCCCGCCACGCGCCTTGCCGGAAGTCAGGCGCCGGAGCCGCGCCAGGAAATTCCAGTAAGCGTGGCCGATCCTCCAGACCCGGGAGCTCTTCCAGAGGTCGAGCTCCGTGGCGAGCTGCTCGGCCGCTCGCCGCGCGTTTCCCGCCGCTTCGGCGGCCGCGTTGCGATCGGCGGTCACGTCGTCGAGGTGGCGTCGGACCTCGTCGAGGTGACGGTGGGCGCGCAGGTGCTCGGCCTCGTGGGCGCGGTTTCGGGCGTCGAGCTCCGCGATGATGCGGCGGCTCTCGACTCGCCCGGCGATTGCGCGGCGGCGCAGATCGACGAGCGCCTGTTCGTGCTCGGCGACGCGCGATCGGACCCTCTCGCGCGTGCCATCCGCCTCCTGCCCCGGCGGCGCGGCTTCGGTCTTCTCCGGCTCCATCGGAACCTCCTGCCGGCGCCTCTGGAAGGCGCGCCGGACGACGTTGCGCAATCTCTCGGGAAACGAAGGGTCGGACGCGGGCGGCAGCGCGTCCCGGCCGGCCTCCGGCGCGCCGGGTGCCGCGCGGACGATCTCCGCTTCCGGCCAGGGGAGCCGGACGGGGTCTTCGCCTCCGGCGACGAAGACGAGGGGAGCGGAAAGGAAGAGCGATTCCGCCGACGGGACGGGATGGAGACGCCGGTGTCGCCGGGGCGCCGGCGCGCCGTCTTCGGCCCAGTAGGCGTCGATGCCGAGCCGCGCGACGGCGAGCGCGACGGGTTCGAGGGCCTCGGCCTCCGGCCGGGAGCGGGGAACGAAGGCCGCGACCGTCGGCGCCCGGCGCGCCCGCCGGACGGCGGCGGGCGAACGTCTCGGGAGATAGCCTTCGAGCACGCCGTGCCAGCGCTCTCTCCATCGCTCGATCGAGAAGCGCTCGGAAGTGAGCCGCCCCGCTTCGCCGAGGCGCTGCCGAAAGGACGCGTCGTCGAGCAGCCGCTCGATCGCTCCGCGAAGCGCGGCGGAGGTCGGCTCGATGAGCAATCCATTGACGCCGTCGAGGACGAGGTCCGGAAGCCCCCCCACGCGCGTCGCGATCACCGCCTTGCCGGAAGACTGGCCTTCGAGGCAGGAGAGCGAGGTCCCCTCGCTGCTCAACGTCGGGATGACGACGATGTCGGCCTTCTCGTACGCTTCCGGCATTCGCTCGGGCGGGAGGAAATACCATCGCACCCGCCCGGGGAAACGGGCCTCGAGGGCGCGAACCGCGCTCTCCTCGGAGCGCTCCGCTTTTCCGACGAAATGGATCTCGAGCCCGGAGCGTCGCTCGAGGAGCGCGGGGGCGATCTCCGCGAGGAGCCAGAAACCGCGCTCGCGCGACAGGCGCCGCGGATAGAGCACGACCGGGCCGGCGCCGCCGGACTCTCCGGGGCAAAAGTCCGCGCGGTCGACGAAATTCGGGACGTAGAGGAACTTCTCCGCGAGCGGAGCGCGCTCGGCGCGCACCCAGTTGATCGTATTCGTGTCGACCGAGACGACGGCGTCGAGCGTGTCGATCGAATCGAAGAGCCGCGCGGAACGGCGGTTCACCTCTTCCGGATCGCCCTGGTACGCGGGATCGTCCCAGTAGATCCCGTGGCTGATGCCGATCGAGCCGGGCGGGGCATCGGCTCCGGCGAGGTAGAACGCCAGATAGACCGTGAGATCGGCGCGGCCGCGCATCCGCGAGCGGATCGCCGGGTTGAGCTCGAACGCCCCTCCGTGGGGAACGAGACCGGCGACGCGCAGGTCCCGGTAATACCGGATCCAGTCCTGCGACCGGGCCGTCTGCACCACCTCGACGCGATAGCCGCGGGAGCGGACGACGTCGGCGAGCTCGATCAGGTAACGCTCGCCGCCGCCGAAGAAGATCTCGCCCCCGTCGGCGTCGAAGAAGGTGTGGGCGACGATCCGGACGACGCCGCGCCGCGGCGAGGGGGCGTCCGGGGCGCCGATCCGGGGTGCCGTTGCGCCCGTCCGGCGAAGCTCTTCGATCCGGTTCAAGGCGTCGAGGACGCGGCGGCGGGACGCGCTCGCCCCCGCTCGGATCTCGAGAAGGGAGAGCGCGAGCCGTACGTTCTCGCCGGCCCGATCCCGCATGCGCCGGGCGAGCGCGAGCTGAGACTCCGCGAGCGCCGGGCCGCGCCGCCGCGCCATCTCGAGCGCGTCGGCGAGCCGCCGTCGATCGAGAGCTCCGATGGGAACGGATGGGATCGGAGGGTCGGTCATCGCGGCGAGGTTCGCCACCTTCGCGTCGTAGTCGATCGCGACGGCGGGGACGCCGGCGGCGCACGCGAAGAGAATGGAATGGAACCGCATCCCGCAGACGATCTCGCAGGCGCCGACGAGCGTCAGGAGCTCCTCGGCCGTGGAGCTCCTATCGACGACCCGGGTTTCGGCGGCGGTGCATCGCTCCGCCAGGCGGCGGGCCAGGGCGACGTCGTCCTGGAGAGGCGTGGCCGCATGCTGGAAGGGGAGAAACGCGAGCCCGAGACCATGCTCGGCCGCGAACCGGTCGAGCGCGGCCGCGGCTTCCTCTTCCCACCGGCCCGGGTCGCCGTCGACGTCCCAGTTGCGGAAGGCGACGCCGAGCCAGCGGCCTTGCTTCAATCCGGTCTCCGAGAGCAGGCGCTCGCGAGGCTCTTCCGCGAGCGCCTCGACCGTCCAGGCCGGGTCCGCCGTGACCCGGGCGCGCGGCATGACCTCGCCGGCGAGGTCTTCCAGGATCCCGGCGGACGGCGCGTCGCGGACGGTGATGACCGTGGCGGCGCTCGCGAGCTGACGGACGAGGGCCCTTCCCTGCGGAAAACGGAGCGGCCCGACTCCGACGGCGTAGAGCATGACCGGCTTTCCGATCTCCGCCGCGAGCCACGGGATCCCGCAGTAGTAGGTCAGACCCCAGTGCTCGGGAGTGAGGAGCGTCTCGTCCTGCGGGTCCCAGATGTCGTGGAGGAGACCTCCGCCTCCGACGAGGACGGCGTCGCACTCCTCGACGGCCTCGAGCATCGCCGGCATCTCCGAACGAGGAAAGGACTCGACGGCGAAACGGGCGGAAAGCGAAGCCGGGTCCTCGCCGGGGACGACGAACGCGAGGTCGGGGCGGGCGGCGCGGAGATCCCGGAGCGTGCACGCGAGGATCGCCTCGTCGCCGGCGTTTCCTGCGCCGAAGTATCCGATGATCAGCAGCTTGCGGGTCAATTCGCCTCGTCGCGCTCCGCTTCCGGGAGACCGGCGGTTCGGGGTCACCTCTCCGGAGCGGGCGCCCGCATTCTTTCAAATGCGGGAGAGGAGCAGAAGGAAAAAAAGGGCCCCTCTTTCGAGGGGCCCGATGAAATCGCGAAACCCGGAGACTAGAAGGTGAGCGGCCCGTACAGCGGGAGCTTGACGAACGCGCTCGTCAGGATCTTGGCCGTCTGATCGCGCCGGATGTTGGCGGCCGGATGATAGGTCCCGTCGCCGAAACCGTCGACGATGTGCCGGACGAACAGGAGACCGGCGCTCTTGCACAGGTCGCCGGACGTCGGAACGTCCGTGAAGGGCGGGGTGCCCGCCGGGATGGTGGCCAGCGTGACCGTGTTCTGCTGGTCGGTCGAGTCGCAGTTGTACTGCCGGGTGCCGGCGTCGTCGTTGCCGAACAGCGGAATGCTGCCGTCCGGATCGGCCGTGTTCCCGTCCTGGACCTCGACGGCCCGGGCGATGAAGATCGCCATCTGTCCGCGGGTCACGTTGGCGGCCGGACAGAAGTGCGACGTGTCGAAGCACCCGAAGGTGATCTTCTGGTCCTTCAGGTAGTTGGCGTGCTTGCAGAAGCCGCTGAACTGGGTGTTGTAATCGATGTCGACGAACTGGGACGGATCGCCGCCCGCGGCGCAATCCCAGCCCGTGCCGGACGTCGGAATCGACGCGTCGTTGCCCGCGACCGAGCGGCCGATGAAGGCGGCCATCTGCGCGCGGTTCGTGAAGCCGCCGGGGCAGAAATCGGTGCCGTCGCCGCAGCCGACCGTGATGTGGTTGTGGAGAATCGTCTCGATGAACCGGTAGAACCCGTTGACCCGCGGGACGTCGAGGAACGTGTCGCCGATGTGGAGGGTCCACGTTTTCGTCTGGTTCGAAGGAGCCAGAGTCTCGACGAACGTCACGTCCCAGTGGCGCGGATGGTCGGGAAGGTGGGGCCGGACGCCTTCGGTGTCCTCGGTGACGGTCATCTGGTAGCAGTCGCCGGTCGCCGAGTTGCAGTCGGAGTCGCTGTTGGCCGGAATCGGGCCGTAGTCGGCCGTGCAATCGTCGATCGTCAGCGTGCCGCCCGTGGGGCTCGACGGGGTGTCCGCCGCGCCCGTCGTCTCCGGATCGGCGTTGTCGAGGTTGTTGTGCCACGTGGGGTCGATGCGGACCGACTCGTTGGGCTCGAAGACACGATTGACGTCGGAGCTCGTCGAGATCGGATCGGTGGTGATGCAGTCCGTATCCGTCGCGGAGCTCTCGCGGTCGGCCTCGAGGGCCGTCGGCGTGTCGTTGGTGGCGGATTCGATGCGAGCCGATGCCTCGTTGTTCTGGGTGTCGGTGTCGCACTGGTCGCTCGAAACGTCCGCCGTGTTGTCGATCGGGCCGGACTCGACGGCCGTGACCCGGATGTCCCAATCCTGGATCCCGCCGCTGGCCGTGATCAGGGATGTGGTGCAGGTGATGAGCGGCAGCGCGGTGGTGTCGCAGGAGCCGGTGTTCGACACCCAGCTGACGCCGGCGGGAAGGGTGTCCGTCATCGTCACGTTCGTCGCGTCGTTGGCTCCGTTGTTCGTGACCTCGATGTGATACTTGAAGTCGCTTCCGCCCGTGATCGTGGTGATCGGCGCGTCGCTGAGGTCGAGGGTGGCCTTCGTGATCGAGAGGTCGACCGTCTGGCAGATCGCGGTCGTCACGGAAGAGGTGTCGTTGCTCGAGTCGGTGTCGAGGACATCGGACGAGACGGTCGCCGTGTCCGTGATCGAAGTCGTGCCGTCGTTCGGGACCGTGACGACGAGGTCGAAGGCCACCGTGTGGCCGGACTGCAGCGAGGCGACCGTGCAGCCGGTCCCGCCGAGCGCGAAGGAGGTGCAATCGAGACCGTCGGTGTTCGGCGCCACGGGCGTCGCGGACACGAAGGTCGCCGAACCGACCGTGATGTCGTCGCCGACGACGACGTTGGTCGCGTCATCCGGGCCGTTGTTCGTCGCGGTGATGAGGTACGTGACGTTCGTCCCGCCCTGGACCGTCGGGACGGTATTCGGGTCGGGGTCAGTCTGCGTCTTGACGACCGACAGGTCGGCGGAGGCGACGACGCTGACCCCCTGGCCGCAGGAGAAGGGCGACTGGTCGTTCGAGTGGTCGGGATCGGTCGAATTGCTCGACTCTTCGAACGCGCAGTTCGTGATCGTGTCACCCGCCAGGGCCGTGTTGGCGACGTCTGCCGTGAAGACGATCGTGTTGACCGACCCGGAGGCACCGAGCCCCTGCATGTTGCAATTGATCGTGTTGCTGACGATCGTGCAGCTGCTCGGCTGGGTCACGCTGACGAGCTGGATGTTCGTGAGCGAGGCCGGTACGTCGTCCTCGATCACGACCTGGCTCGCCCCGTTCGGGCCGAGATTCGTGGCGGTGATCGTGTAGGTGATCGTGTCCCCGGCCACCACGGAGCTCACGTCGGAGCTCTTGGTGATCTGGATGTCGGCGGTCGCGACCGCGAACGCCGACGAGGCCGTCAGCAGGAACGCGGTACAGAGGCTCAGGACGAAACCGATCGGAACTTTCCAGGGTCTATTGGCTGTCATCTCCATTCCTTCCTTTCCGAAAAAAATGAACGTTGAGAAACGCATCGAATCGCATCGTCTCGACAATGAAACTGCTGTAAGAAGCGTTTTCCACTCGCGTCGCACCGCAAGACGCGGTGAGCGCGTCGGCGCGGATTCCCGGCGGGAGCAAACGCTGATCGGTCGCGTGACGTTCTAACATGCCAAGACGCCGCGCGATTGCTCGCTGGGCGACCTCGCATGTCGGAAGATCTTGCTGGGCTGCCGGGAAATCTAGCAAACTCGCTGCCGCTCCCGCAAGCGAAATATTCGGATCGCGAACCGTCAATAGGCGCGGTGGAAATTCTGTATCCAAAAGACTTGCATTCCAAGCCCCGGACCGGGTCCCGGGTGCCTGGATCGCACGCCTGATAAATCTTGGCGCGTGCTGGGCAGCGAATTGGCATTTTTTGGTCATAGGCTTTTGTCCGATTTCGGACGCAACGCGGGGGGATCAATCGGCACAAACTGTGGCGGGAGCGTCATGTCGGCGCTCGGCTGCCGGCGGGCGGGGTGACCGAGGTCGACAGGAAGGCGACTTTGGCTTTTCGGGCGCATCGCGGGAATTTCGATCCTTTCTGTCCGGACCGAAGAACGAGGGTTGCAAAAGAGCGACGGCGGGCTTTGTCGTGGGGGTGTGGCCTCGTCGGCGTGAGCGGTCTCGAGGGTCAGGGTAGCGGGCCGAGCGGGTGATTTCATGATGAGTTTGAGGCATTCGTGCGGGTCGGGGGGACGTTTCTGCGAACGCGCCGAAAGGAGCGAACGGCTCGGTCGTGCGAGCGCCGACCCGGATCGCGGCCGCCGCTCGATGGCGGCATTTCCCGGTGGCTTGGAGCGGGCAATCGGGATCGAACCGACGACATTCAGCTTGGGAAGCTGACGTTCTACCGCTGAACTATGCCCGCCCGGGCCCGGATTCTAGCCGAGGGCGGCCGGGCCGACAACCCCTCAGGCCGGGCGCGCGAAACCAAGGAGCCCGCCGAGGCGGTCGAATTCCGCGACCCACGCGGCCGCGGACGGGTCTCCCGCGGCCGCCTTCTGCTTCATCGGGGACGCCGCGCTTTCCCGAATCCGGAAATAGACGTTCTGCGCCGTCCAGAACGGCACCGGGAAGGGCAGCCCTTCCGAGAGCTCCACGACCTTTCGCCACGCCTCGAGCAGGCGGGCGTCGGAGGGGTCGTTCTCGAACCCTTCCGCGAGCCCGGTCACGGCGCGGGACATTGCGCGTCCGGGATCCCGAGCCTCCTGGTGGGGCGCGTGCCGGAGTCCCGGCGAGCTCACGTACCGTTCGTACACCGCGGCGCCGTCGGGGAGCTCCGGCGAGTTTCCCCGGGCGTCCTTCAGCATCTCGAGGAAGCGGCCCTCGAGCGGCTCGCCGAAAAGCTGCTCGGCGAGCTCGATCGCCCGCGCGGCGTACCGGATGACCTGGCGCGCCTCGAGCCCGGCGACGTCGTCGAAGAACCACCCGCAGCTCGTGTACATGCGCAGCGCGTTGCGCTGGAGCGCGAGGAGCCGCAGGATCTCGCCCCGCTCGCCGCGGGAAAGCGGCCGGCGCGCGTGCCAGGCGAAGAACGTTTCGCTCGCGACGGAACCGTTCACGGCCAGCGCGATCGCGTCTTCGCGCGCCTTCCACGGATCGAGGAGGAGCTCCCGGGCCCGCGCCTCGTATCGTCCCGAGATCTCGTCCCGCAGCCAGTCGAACGCCCGGCGGAGCTCCGCTCTCCAGGCCTGCGTGCCTCCGGCGACGCGGCACCCGCAGTCGCGCTCCCATCGTCCGACGCCGTGAACGCAGCTCCAGGAGCTGCGCTCGACGATCTCGACCTCGTCGCGCGGCGGATGCCGTTCGAGGTGCTCGCCGTAATTCGTGAGGCGCGCCTCGGCGCCGCGCTCGATGCGGGAGAGCGCGGCCGCGAGCGCCATGTCGCCGTGCGCGTGGTGGTGGCCGTACGATTCGCCGTCGGTGGCGGCGTGGACCAGCCCGTCGCGCCCGCCGCCGGTCAGCCGGGCGACGAGTTCGTCGGCGCTGTCGAGCAGGCGCTCGAAGGCGATCCCCCGGGAGATCGCGCCGTCGTAGAAGAAGAGCGCGATCCGCGCTCCCGACGGGAGCGGCGCGAAGTACGGCCGGGTGGTGTCGAGAGTCTCCTCGGAGACGTCGGTCCACGAGCCGCCGCCCATCGGCCGCACGCGCGCGGCCTGGCGCGGGGCGAGCACGGTGTATCGGATCCCGAGGTCGGCGAGGGTCTCGAGGGTCTCGACGTCGGCAGCCGTCTCCGGCAGCCACATCCCCTCGGGGGAGCGGCCGAAGCGCGCCTCGAAGTCGCGGATCCCCCAGACCACCTCCGTGCGCCGGTCGCGCTCGTCGGCGAGCGGAAGGATCGTGTGGTGGAACGCCTGCGCCATCGCCGAGCCGTGGCCGGAGAAGCGCTTCGCGCTCTCGCGGTCCGAGGCGACGATCGCGCGGTAGATGCGAGGCTCGCGCTCCTCGAGCCACGAAAGGAGCGTCGGGCCGACGTCGAAGCTGATCCGGGAGAAATTGTCGACGATGTCCTCGATCCGGCCGGCGGGGTCGAGGATGCGCGCCGCGGTGTTCGGGCCGTAGCACTCGGCCGTGATCCGCTCGTTCCAGTCGTGGTAGGGCGCGGCCGAGGGCTGGCGCTCGATTTCGCCGCTCCACGGGTCTTCTCGCGGGGGCTGATAGAAGTGGCCGTGGATGCAGATCGCCCGGCCGCCGTTCATCGGGCCGATTCCTCGGCCGCGAAGAGCACGGCGCCGAGCGGCGGAAGCGTGATGGATGCGCTCGCCGGCCGCGAATGGAGCGGCTCCGGCCGGGCGGCGACGGCCCCGAGATTCCCCGCCCCCGTTCCGCCGTAGACCTCGGCGTCGCTGTTGAAGATCTCCCGCCAGCGGCCGGGCTCGGGGAGACCGATCCGGTATCCCTCGCGAGGAACGGGCGTGAAGTTCAGCGCCGCGGCGACCGTCCGACCTTCCGCGTCGGTCCGAAGGAGCGTGAGAACGCTCCCCGCCGCGTCGCCGCAGTCGATCCACTCGAAGCCGCCGGGAAAGACGTCCTTCCGGTGGAGCGCGGGCCGGGCGCGGTAGAGGGAATTCAGGTCGGCGACGAGCCTCCGCACACCGGCATGCGGCGGGGAGCGGAGGAGATCCCACGCGATCTCCCCGTCGTGGTTCCACTCGCGGCGCTCGCCGATCTCGTCGCCCATGAAGAGGAGTTTCTTGCCCGCCGAGACGAAGAGGAACGCGAGGAGGAGGCGGAGGTTCGCGAATTTCTGCCAGTCGTCTCCCGGCATCTTCTCGAGGAGCGAGCGCTTTCCATGAACGACCTCGTCGTGCGACAGCGGAAGGAGGAAGTTCTCCGTGTACGCGTAGAGCATCCGGAAGGTCAGCTCGTCGTGGTGGAAGCGGCGGTGGACCGGGTCGCGGGCGAAGTACGCCAGCGTGTCGTGCATCCATCCCATGTCCCACTTCAGCCCGAAGCCGAGGCCGCCCGCGTCGACCGGGCGCGCGACGCCGGGCCAGGCGGTCGATTCCTCCGCGATCATCTGGACGTCGGGGAAACGCCGGTACGCCTCCGTGTTGATCTGGCGCAGGAGCGAGATCGCGTCGAGGTTCTCGCGCCCCCCCTGCGGATTCGGGATCCACTCGCCGGGCTCGCGCGAATAGTCGAGATAGAGCATCGACGCGACGGCGTCGACTCGCAGCCCGTCGGCATGGTAGCGGTCGAGCCAGAAGAGCGCGCTCGATCCGAGGAAGCTCCGCACTTCCTTGCGTCCGTAGTTGAAGATCGCGCTCTTCCAGTCGGGATGGAAGCCCTGCCGCGGGTCCGCGTGCTCGTAGAGGTGCGTCCCGTCGAAGAACGCGAGGCCGTGCTCGTCGGTCGGGAAGTGCGACGGCACCCAGTCGAGGATCACGCCGATCCCGGCGCGGTGCAGCGTGTCGATCAGGAACATCAGGTCCTGCGGCGCGCCGAAGCGGCTCGTCGGGGCGAAGTAGCCGGTCGTCTGGTATCCCCAGGAACCGGCGAAGGGATGCTCCATCAGCGGGAGGAACTCGACGTGCGTGAACCCCGTCCCGGCCGCGTACTCGGCGAGCGGGGCGGCGATCGCGCGGTAGGAGACGCCTCCGTCCTCGCCCCGCCGCCACGATCCGAGGTGGAGCTCGTAGATCGAGATCGGCGAGTCGAGCGCGTTGGCCGCCGCGCGCCGCGCCATCCATTCCCCGTCCTCCCACGCGTAGTCGAGGTCCCAGACGATCGACGCCGTCTTCGGAGGGGTCTCGTGCATGCGGGCGAAGGGATCGGCCTTCAGGACCGTGTACCGGCTCTCGCGCGAGACGATCCGGTACTTGTAGCGGGCGCCGCGCGGGGCGGGCGCGGTCCCCGCCCAGACGCCTGATCGGGCGACCGGGCGAAGCGGCGAGGCCGCGGCGTCCCACCCGTTGAAGTCGCCGACCACGGAGACTTCGCCGGCGTCGGGGGCGAGCACGGCGAAGCGCGTCGTTGCCGATTCCCGGTCGAGGTGCGACCCGAGGTGGTCGTAGAGCCGGAAATGTTTCCCCTCGTTCAAGAGCCAGAGGTCGTCGGCCGAAAGAAGGGACCCGCGCTCCGTCGTCATCGGCGGACGCCCGGCGGTCAATTCGGAGGAACGGGCTTCGGCCGGTCCTTCGCGGAGGCGCCGGTCGAAAAATATCGATCGAATACGGAGCGGCGCGGCTCGCCGGATTGGGACGGCTCCGCGGCCTTTTCCACGGGGACCATCGCCGCCGAGGCCGGCTTCGCGGAAGCCGGGGCATTGGCCGCGGGAGCCTCGGCAGACGGCTCCGCCGGCAAAGTCGCCGAGCGCGCCCTGGCAGGCGGCGGCGCCGGCGGAGCAGCCGGGCGAGCCGAAGCAGCGGCGGCAGGCTCGGGCATCGGCCTCGCGAGGAGCTCAGGAAGGACTTCGAGGCCTCCGATCGCAATCAACGCGTTCCCGGGGGCCCGCCGGACGCGATCGATCGCCGGCCCGGACTCGGGAAACAGGATGGCGCGCGAGAGCGCGCGCTCGGCCGCGAGAAACCGGACCATCCCGTCCGTCAGCGTTCCGGGGAGAACCGCGACGGCCGCGGCGGGAAAAGGAGACGCGATCGTGCGGTCGGCGACGATCGACACGCCTTCCCGGACGGGAATCGTGCCGTCCTCTCCGACGAGGAGGACGTTCCCGCGCGCCGCAACGGCGGTTCGCGCCCGCTGAATGACCGCGATCGACGCGCCGGGGGGAACGAGGAGGAGGACGTCGTCCGACGCGGTTTCCTCGGCCGCGGCGTAGGCCGAGACGAGGACGGCGGCGATTCCGAGCAACCGGACGAGCTCCATGCCAAAACGATAGCACGCGCTCCGATCTCCATGACGGCCGGATCCCGATGCATTCGCTTCACGCGGGCTCGCTTACGAATTGCTAGAGTGCCGAACGGAGGTGAGCATGGCGACGTCCGGGACGCAGCGAGCTCGGCGACCCGCGCACGGCCTCGCCGCCCTGCTCGTCCTCTTTGCTCTCTTCGCGCCGTTGGCGGCCGCGGCGACGCCTTCCGCCGACTGGCGCGACGCCGTCGTCTACTTCGTCCTCCTCGACCGGTTCGCCGACGGGCACCGGAGCAACGACGCGGCGGTCGACCGCTCGTCGAAGGGGGCGTTTCACGGCGGCGACGTGGCCGGGCTCCTCGCCCATCTCGACGAGATCTCGAGCCTGGGCGTGACGGCGATCTGGATCAATCCCGTCGTCAAGAACATCGACGGCTACGTGACGGGCGCGGGCTTCCCGGACTGGGCGTACCACGGATACTGGGCCGACGACTTCACGCGGATCGACAAGCGCTTCGGGACGAAGAGCGAGCTGAAGAGACTCGTCGCCGCGTGCCACCGGCGGGGGATCCGCGTTCTGCTGGATGTCGTCTACAACCACGCCGGTTACGGCTCGCATTACCTCACCGATCCGAGGACGAAGGGGTGGCTCCGTTCGCCGGACCGCGGCGACTGCGGCGACGACGACGTCACGACCTGCGTGTCTGGCCTTCCCGATTTCCGAACCGAAGACCCGAAAGTCGCGGGGTTCCTGATGGACTGCCAGCTCGGGTGGGCCAGACAGCTCGGCGTCGACGGCTTCCGTCTCGACACCGTCAAGCACGTCGATCATCCCTTTTGGGACGAGCACCGCACGCGCGTCCGGCGGGAGCTCGGACCGTCCTTCTTCCTGCTGGGCGAGGTCTGGGGAGGGGACGCCGAGTCGCTCGATCCGTGGTTTTCGACCGACGAGATGGATGCCGGCTTCGATTTCTCCTTCTCGGGAAGCGTCGTCGGATTCCTGCTCGGCCGCGGGCGGACGGTCGCGTTCGACCGCTATCTCAAGTCGCGGGAGAAGGTTCGGACGGGGCACCTCCTCGCGCATTTCCTTTCGTCGCATGACGTCGCCGGCGCCTACTCCCTCCTCGGCTTCGACCGCGATCTCTTTCGGCTCGCCGCCGTGCTCCAGATGACGAGCGCGGGGATTCCGGTCGTGTATTACGGCGAGGAGGTCGGGCGAAGAGGAGGGGACTGGCCCGACAACCGGAGCGACATGCCCTGGGACGGCCGAAAGATCCTTCCCGGGACGGGGGAGCCCCGCGACGAAGGCCTCCGCACCGACTACCGGAAGCTCATCGCGATCCGCCGCGCCCACAGGGCGCTTTCGCGCGGCGTGCACGATCCGGTGTCGACGGAGGGCGACCTTCTCGCGTTCACGCAGACCGACGCGGCGTCCGGCGACGCCGTGCTCGTGGCGGTCAACCGGGGCGGCGCCGCGGCGCGCCTCCACGTTCCCGCCCCGCCGCTCTGGAACGGGAGGAGCGCGGTGGACCTCTTCTCCGGAGGTCCGGTCTCCGTTTCGTATGGATCGATCGAAATGGACGTTCCGGCGCGATCGTTCCGCATCATCGGCACGGCTCGATACCCTTAGGCGGCGGACGCGGCTCCGTTTTTCGATCGCCGAAAAACGGAGCAATTAATGCGGCTGCATCAAGTATCGCAAATCGCTTCGTTTCACTATTTCCTCGGCAGTTCCGAGCCGAAAGGACAGATGGGCGGATGGCGGAGGTCCGGCTCGAAAAAGTGGAGAAGCGCTTCGGCGACGTCCTCGTGATCGCCGGGCTCGATCTCGAAGTCCGCGACCACGAATTCATGGTGCTCGTCGGCCCCTCCGGGTGCGGCAAGTCCACCGTCCTCCGGATGATCGCCGGCCTCGAATCGGTGACGGCGGGCCGGATCTTCATCGGAGACCGGCTCGTCAACGACGTGGCCCCGAAGGACCGCGACATCGCCATGGTCTTCCAGAACTACGCGCTCTACCCGCACATGACGGTGCGCGCGAACATGGAGTTCGGCCTGAGGATGCGGAAGACGCCGGCGGCCGAGATCGAGCGGATGGTGGGCGAAGCCGCCGCGACGCTCGGGATCGCCCCGCTCCTCGACCGCAAGCCCCGGCAGCTCTCCGGCGGCCAGAGGCAGCGCGTCGCCCTCGGCCGCGCGATCGTCCGACAGCCGGCCGTCTTCCTCTTCGACGAGCCGTTGTCGAACCTCGACGCGAAGCTCCGCGTCCAGATGCGGGCGGAGATCTCGAAGCTCCAGCAGCGCCTCCGGACGACGGCCGTCTACGTCACCCACGACCAGGTCGAGGCGATGACGATGGGTCACCGGATCGCCGTGATGAAGGACGGCCGCATCCAGCAGGTCGGGACCCCGTACGAGGTCTACGAGAAGCCCTCGAACCTTTTCGTGGCGAACTTCATCGGCACGCCTCCCATGAACTTCATCCCCGCGACGATCGCCGCCGGCGGGACCACGCTCACGGCGAGCGGCATGTCGATCCCGGTGCCGGCGTCC
>DATFVB010000319.1 GCA_035260525.1 Thermoanaerobaculia bacterium | reverse complement strand
GTGCCGGAGTTCTTCACCGTGGAAAAATACTCGCACGTGCAGCATCTCGTCTCTTCCGTGACCGGGCGGCTGCGCCCGGACGTCTCCGCCCTCGACGCGCTCGCCGCGTCGTTTCCGGCGGGCACCTTGACCGGCGCGCCGAAGATCCGCGCGATGGAGCTGATCGACGAGCTCGAGCCCGCGCGCCGGGGGATCTACGGAGGCGCCGTCGGCTACCTCGACGTGTCGGGGGACCTCGACTCCGCGATCGCGATCCGGACGATGGTCGTCGAGAACGGCGTCGCGCGCGTGCAGGCGGCGGCGGGGATCGTCGCCGACTCCGACCCCGACCGCGAGGCGCGGGAGACCGAGATCAAGTCGGGCGCCCTCTTCCGGGCGGCCGAAGCGGCGGGAGAGCTCCGTTGAGGAGCTCAAGAGAGAGAGCTCCGTTGAGGAGCTCAAGAGAGAACGCTCCGTTGAGGAGCTCAAGACAGACCGTTCGGGCGAGGAACCTCCGATGATCCTGATGGTCGACAACTACGACTCCTTCACCTACAACCTCGTGCAGGCGATCGCGGCGATCGATCCCGACGTGCGCGTCGTCCGCAACGACGCCTTCGACCCGCGGGTCGAGCTCGACCGGCGGCCCGCGGCGGTCGTGATCTCGCCGGGCCCGGGCGTTCCGGAGAAGGCGGGCCGCTCGATCGAGACGATCCGCGCGGCGGAGGAGCGCGGGATTCCCCTTCTCGGCGTCTGTCTCGGCCACCAGGCGATCGCGGTCGCGCACGGGGCGGTCGTCGACCGCGCCCCCGTCCTGATGCACGGAAAGACGTCGCGGATCACGCACGGCGGCGTCGGGATCTTCCGCGGCCTGTCGAACCCCTTCGAGGCGACCCGATACCACTCGCTCGCCGTCCGCGAAGAGACGCTTCCGCCGGAGCTCGAGGTGGTCGCGCGGTCGGAAGACGGGATCGTCATGGGGCTGCGCCACCGGGAACGGCCGGTCTGGGGCGTCCAGTTCCATCCGGAATCGATCCTCTCCGTCGAGGGGCCGAAGCTCATCGGGAATTTCGTGCGGGGCGCCGCGTGAGTATCGCCCGGGCGCTGCGGCGGATCGCCGATCGCGGAACGCTCTCCGCGGGCGAGGCGCGCGACGCGTTCTTCGACCTGATGGAAGGACGGGCGTCCGACGCGCAGAAGGGCGCGCTGCTGCTGGGGCTCGCCGCGCGCGGCGAGACGCCGGAGGAGCTCGCCGGCGCGGTCGGCGCGGTCCGGGAGAAGATGCTCCGCGTCCCCTCGGCCCGGACGCCGCTCCTCGACACGTGCGGCACCGGCGGGCACGGGAGGACGACCGTCAACGTCTCGACCGCCGCGGCGTTCGTGTGCGCGGGTGCGGGCGTCGCCGTCGCCAAGCACGGCAACCGCTCGGCGACGCGCTGCGGCTCCGCCGACGTGCTCGAGTCTCTCGGAGTCCCGATCGAGAAGTCGCCCGCGCAGGCCGCCGCCGAGCTCGACGAGACCGGGTTCACGTTCCTCTTCGCGCCCGCGTTCCATCCCGCCATGCGCCAGGTCGCGCCGGCGCGGCGGGAGCTCGCCGTGCGGACGATCTTCAACCTGATCGGGCCCCTCGCCAATCCCGCGGACGCGAACCGGCAGCTCATCGGCGTGAGCCGGTTCGACGTCGCCCGGCTGCTGGCGGAGGCGCTCGCGATGCTCGGCACGGAGCGCGCGATCGTCTTCCACTCGGAGAACGGACTCGACGAGCTGACGCCGGGTGTGGCCGCCATCGGCTTCGAGGTGCGGCCGGGACGCGCGGCCGCGTGGCGGTTCGACGCGGGGGTGCTCGCCCAGCGCCCGGTCGAGATCGCCGACCTCGCCGGCGGAGCGCCGGCGGAAAACGCCGCGATCCTGCGGGCGGTCCTCGACGGGGCGCCCGGCCCGGTCCGCGAGACGGTGCTCGTCAACGCCGCGGCGGCGCTCTGGATCGCGGACGCCGCGCCGACGCTCCACGAGGGGTACGCGATGGCGGAAGCCGCGATCGACTCGGGGCGCGCGGCCGCCGTCCTCGCCCGCGCCGCGGCGCCGGAGCGCGCGTGAGCGGCGGCGTCCTCGCGGAGATCGCGGCGTCGGTTCGGTCCCGGATGCCGGCGGGTGCGTACGCTTTGCGGCAGCCCGCCGCGCCCCCTCCCGACGGCGCGCGCTTCGCCGCGTCCCTGTGCGAGGGAGGCACGCGGATCATCGCGGAGCTCAAGCGCCGCTCGCCGTCGGCGGGGGAGATCGACCGGAACCTCGACCGCCGCGTCGAGACCCTCGCCCTCGCCTACCGCCGGGGGCATGCGGCCGCGATCTCGGTCGTGACGGAGCGGGAATTCTTCGGCGGCGACCCCGAATGGATTTCGCGGGCGCGCCGGATCTCGGGCCTGCCGGTCCTGATGAAGGACTTCGTCCTCGGCGAGGAGCAGCTCGATTTCGCCGCGTCGTACGGCGCCGACGCCGTGCTGCTGATCGCGGCGCTCCTCGACGACGAGGCCCTGCCGCGCCTTCGTCGCGCGGCGGAGTCGCGCGGCCTCGCCTCGCTCGTCGAAGCGCACGACGCGGAGGAGGTCCGCCGGGCGGCCTCCGCGGGAGCGTCGATCGTCGGGATCAACGCCCGGGACCTCCGGACGTTCGACGTCGACCGCGAGGCGGCCGCGTCGCTCGCCGCGTCGGTGCCCGGCGGGATCCTCCGGGTGGCCGAGAGCGGCATCCGATCGAGGGAAGACGTCGAAAGGCTCGCCGCGGCGGGGTTCTCCGCTTTCCTCGTCGGCGAGACGCTGCTCCGCTCGGAGGATCCGGAAGAGACGCTGCGATCGCTGCGGGGGACGTCGTGAAGACGTCGGAGAATGTCGTGAAGACGTCGGAGAATGTCGTGAAGACGTCGAGGGGCGTCGTCGAGACGTCGAGGGATGTCGTGAAGACGTCGGAGAATGTCGTGAAGACGTCGAAGGATGTCGTGAAGACGTCGAGGGATGTCGTTGTCGAGACGTCCAAGGACATCTCGTGACGCGCGTCAAGATCTGCGGACTGACGCGAAGCGAGGACGTGGCGCTCTGCCGCGAGCTCGGCGCCGACTATCTCGGGTTCAATTTTTCGGCGAGGAGTCCCCGCCGGGTGAGCGAGGAGGCGGCGGCGGAGCTTCGCTCGGCGTCGAACGGGGCCTGCCGGGTCGGCGTGTTCGTCGACGAAGAGCGCGACGCGGTCTGCCGCGCAATCGACGCCCTCCGTCTCGACCTGCTCCAGTTCCATCGGGAGATCGCTCCCGAGGACTTCGGCTACGGTCTGCCGGTCGTCGCCGTTCGCCGGGTCTCCGGAGCCGTGTTTCCCCATGAGCGCGCTCTCCTGGACCGTTGCCACGCGGTCCTCTTCGACGCCGCACACCCGGAGCTCGCCGGCGGGACGGGACGCACGTTCGACTGGAGCCTGCTCGCGGGCCACCGCGGCGCGGCGCCGATCGGCATCGCGGGAGGCCTGACGGCGGACAACGTCGGCGCGGCGATCCGGACGGCGCGGCCGTTCCTCGTCGACGTCGCGACGGGCGTGGAATCCTCGCCCGGCATCAAGGATCCGGGCAGGCTCCGCGCGTTCTTCGCCGAGGTCCGGAGGGCCGATGGCTGATCGCGGCAGATTCGGTCCCTATGGCGGGAGCTTTGCGCCCGAGACGCTGATGGCGCCGCTGACGCGTCTCGCGGCGGCATTCTCGGAGGCCCGGAAAGACGCGCGTTTCCGCGCCGAGTTCGACGCGGCTCTCCGCGACTACGCGGGCCGGCCCACGCCGCTCTTCCTCGCCGCCCGCCTTTCCGAGGACGCGGGAGGAGCGAAGATCCTGTTCAAGCGCGAGGACCTGCTCCACACCGGCGCGCATAAGATCAACAACGCGATCGGTCAGGCGCTCCTCGCTCGCCGCATGGGCAAGACGCGGCTGATCGCCGAGACCGGCGCGGGCCAGCACGGTGTGGCGACCGCGACCGTCGCCGCGTGGCTCGGATTCGATTGCGTCGTCTACATGGGCTCGGAGGACACCCGCCGCCAGGCCGTGAACGTCGCGCGGATGCGTCGCCTCGGCGCCGAGGTGCGCGAGGTCGAGGCGGGGTCGAAGACGCTGAAGGACGCGATCAACGAGGCGATGCGCGACTGGTCCGAGAGCTCGGCGACGACGCATTACGTGCTCGGCTCGGCCCTCGGGCCGCACCCGTATCCGTCGATGGTCGCGTGGTTCCATCGCGCGATCGGCCGCGAGGCGCGGGCCCAGTGCCTCCGGCGGTGGAAGAAGCTTCCGAAAGCGGTCGTCGCCTGCGTGGGGGGCGGCTCGAACGCGATCGGCATCTTCCAGGCGTTCCTGCGGGACCGCGTGGGGCTCTGGGGCGTCGAGGCGGGCGGCCGCGGGCCGGCGCTCGGCGATCACGCGGCGCGGTTCGCCGGAGGACGCATCGGCATCCTCCACGGGACGCGGACGTGGGTCCTCCAGGACCCGGAGGGGCAGATCGCGCCGACGCATTCCGTGTCGGCGGGGCTCGACTATCCGGCGGTCGGCCCGCAGCATGCGGCGCTCCGCGAGGCTCGCCGCGTGCGCTACGTCTCGATCGGCGACGCGGAGGCGCTCGCCGCCTTCGACGCGACGACGCGCCGCGAGGGGATCGTGCCGGCGCTCGAGTCGGCGCACGCGATCGCCTTCGCGCTCCGGCTCGCGCGGTCGCTCCGGAAGCGCGATCTCCTCCTGGTGAATCTCTCCGGCCGCGGGGACAAGGACCTCGCGGAAGTCGAGCGCCTGGAGTCGGAATGAGCGGGACGGGAGCGATCGGCGCCGCGTTCGCGCGCGCCGCCGGAGAAAAACGCGCGGCGTTCGTCGCGTATCTCACGGCGGGGGACCCGGATCTCCCGACGACGGTCGAGCTCGCGCGCGCCGTCGCCGCGGGCGGCGCGGACGTGCTCGAGCTCGGGGTCCCGTTCTCCGACCCGATCGCCGACGGCGCGACGCTGCAGCGGTCGGCGTCCCGCGCGCTCGCGTCGGGGACGACGCTCGACGGGGTCTTCTCGGCGGCGGCCGAGATCCGCCGGGCGACCGGGATGCCGCTCGTGCTCTTCTCGTACGCGAATCCCCTCTGCGCCCGCGGATTCGACCGCGTGTTCCGGGAGGCGCGCGCGGCCGGATTCGACGCGGTCCTCCTGACCGACGTGCCGGTCGAGGAATCGCGTCTCGTCCTTCCGGAGATCCGGCGCGCGGGGCTCGACCCCGTGTTCCTCGTCTCGCCGACCTCCGACTCCCGCCGGATGCGCGAGGCGGCGTCGCGTTCGCGGGGCTTCCTCTACGTCGTCTCCCGGACGGGGACGACGGGGGAGAAGAGCCGTCTCGCGGGGGACCTCGAGACGACCGTTGCGCGCGCGCGGCGCGCGACCGTCGCGTGCGCGCGAACGGGAAGTTCGGCGGGGGCGCGTGCGAGGCGCGCGACCGTCGCCCGGAAGAAGAACTCTTCGGGACGCCTTCCGATCGCGGTCGGATTCGGCATCGCGCGGCCGGAGGACGCGGCCCGCGTGGCCCGCATCGCCGACGGCGTCGTCGTCGGATCGGCGCTCGTCGCGTGCGCGGAGCGAAGCTCCGTCGCCGCCGTCGAGGCGCTCGTCCGGGAGCTCGTCGAGGCCTGCCGCCGATGACCGAGCTCGAGCGGCTCCGCGCCTCCATCGACGAGCTCGACCGCGTGCTCGTGAAGCTCCTGAACCAGCGCGCGAAGTACGCGCTCGAGATCGGCCGGGCCAAGAGCGCCGCCGGGGTCCCCGTCTACTCTCCGGAACGCGAGCGGCAGGTGCTCGCGCACGTGGAGCGCGAGAGCCGCGGGCCGCTCTCGGCGGAAGGCCTTCGCCGGCTGTACGAGCGGATCATCGACGAGTCCCGGCGGCTCGAGCGCGAGGCGCAGGGCGCCCAGGAGGAAAAATGCTGATCGTGATGAGCCCGACGGCCACGGAGTCCGAGGTGGACGCCGTGATCGCCCGGCTGGTCGAGAAGGGTTTCGACGTGCATCGCTCGACGGGAGCGGAGCGCACGGTGCTCGGCGCCGTCGGCCACATCCAGAACAGCGATCCCCGCTTCTTCGAGGATCTGCCCGGCGTCTCGGAGGTCGTCCGCATCTCGGAGCCGTACAAGCTCGCCGGCCGGACGTTCCAGCCGCGCGATTCCGTGATCTCCGTCCGCGGCGTCCCGGTCGGCGGGGACGAGGTGGTCGTGATGGCCGGCCCGTGCACGATCGAAACGCGAGACCAGATGTTCGAAAGCGCGAAAGCCGTCGCGAAGGCCGGAGCGCGGATCCTCCGCGGCGGCGCCTTCAAGCCGCGCACGTCGCCGTACTCGTACCAGGGGATGGGGATCGACGGATGGAAGCTGCTGCGCGAGGCGGGGGACGCGTTCGGCCTCGCGACGGTCTCCGAGGTGATGGACGCGTCGCAGATCGAGGACGCGCTTCCGTACGTCGACCTGCTCCAGGTCGGCGCGCGGAACATGCAGAACTTCACGTTCCTCAAGGAGCTCGGGAAGATCCGGAGGCCGGTCCTCCTGAAGCGCGGTCTCTCGGCGACGATCGAGGAGTGGCTCCTCTCGGCCGAGTACGTCATGGCGGGAGGAAACCGCGACGTGATCCTCTGCGAGCGCGGGATCCGGACGTTCGAGCGGTACACGAGGAATACCCTCGACATCTCGGCGATCCCGGTCGTCGAGAAGCTCTCGCACCTGCCGGTCGTCGCCGATCCCTCGCACGGGACGGGACACCGGGAGCAGGTCGCTCCGATGGCGCTCGCCGCCGCGGCCGCGGGCGCCGACGGCCTGCTGATCGAGGTGCATCCGGATCCCGACCACGCGCTGTGCGACGGCCCGCAGTCGCTGCTGCCGGCGCAGTTCGAGAGGCTGATGGATGCCTTGCGCATCGTGGCGCCGGCGGTGGGGAAGAGGATCTAGCCGGCGCGGACCATACGCGGCGTTATACGGGTCCGTGTGGCCGGGCGGCGGGCTCAACGTACGCTCCGGTACGCCTCACCCGCCGCCCGGTCGCCCGAACCCGTCTTCCACCACGTCTGGCCGCGCCTCGTCCTTGCGGCGAGGGATTACGATGGCGACGGCGCGGGCGGTCCATATTCCGTCCGCCTTCGCCAAGGCTACGGCGGCTCTGCCCTCAACACCGCTGACACTCGGACGGCGAGAACAGCCCGATCGATATTCCGGGGGCCGTCTCTTGCGAGCTGCCGTCATCGCGAGCGAAGCGGAGCGATCACCCGGGAAATCGGAATTCCCGCTTTCGCCGCCATCCTTTAAAATCTCCCGATGCCGGACGCATCCCTTCCCGTCGCGATCGTCGGCGCGGGGCCGACGGGGATCGCGTGCGCCATCGAGCTCCAGCGAAAGGGAATCGCGGTGGTCTGCTTCGACCGCGGCGCGATCCTCGACTCGATCTACCACTTTCCGGAGGAGATGGTCTGGTTCTCGAGCCGCGATCTTCTGGATATTGCGGGGGTACCGTTCACGACGCCGCACGCGCATCCGACGCGACTCGAGACGCTCGCCTACTACAGAGGCGTCGCCGAGAAGTTCGGAGTGCGGGTCGAGCCGGAGACGGAGATCGTGGACGCGAGGCGGATCGACGACGGCTTCGTGATCGCCGCGCGCCGCCGCGGCGCTCCGATCGAGATCCGCGCGTCGGCGGTCGTCATCGCGACCGGGTTCTTCCACAATCCGAAGAAGCTCGACGTGCCGGGGTGCAGCCTGCCGCTCGTCCACACGCGCTACGTCTCGGGGTATCCGTTCCACGGCCGGCGGGTCGTCGTCGTCGGAGGCAAGAACTCCGCGTCGGAGGCCGCGCTCGACCTCTACCGGCACGGCGCGTCGGTGACGATGATCGTGCGGCACGGAGCGATCTCGGAGCGGGTGAAGTACTGGATCAAGCCCGATCTCGAGAACCGCATCCGCGACGGGGCCATCCGCGCCCTGTTCCACTCGCGCGTCGTCGAGATCCAGCCGGACGCCGTCCTCGCCGAGACCCCGTCGGGGCAGATGCTCGTCCCCGCCGACGCGGTCTTCGCCCTGATCGGGTACGAGCCCGACTTTGCGTTCCTCGAGCGCTGCGGCGTCGTCCTCGAGGGAGAACGCCGGCAGCCGAGGCACGACGCCGAGACGTTCGAGTCGAACGTGCCCGGGTTGTACCTCGCCGGCGCCGTCCTTTCCGGCACCGACACGGGGCGCATCTTCATCGAGAACAGCCGCCATCACGCGGCCGCGATCGCGGAGGCGATCGCCCGGAAGGGCTCGGTCCATGCCTAGGGCGACGGAGCGCGAATACCTGCGCCGCGGCGAGTCCGGCGATCTTTCCGCCGACGACATCCGCGCTCTCCTCCGCGACCCGGACGCCCGCCGCCTCCACGTCGTGCGCCGGGCGCTCGCCGCGCATCCGCGCACGCCTCGGGCCGAGGCGATCTCGCTCGTGCCGACCCTCTTCTGGCGCGACCTGGCGTGGATCTCGGCCGACGCCCGGGCGCATCCGCAGGTCCGCCGCGCGGCGGACCAGGAGATCCTTCGCCGCCTTCCCGGGCTCGCGATCTCCGAGCGTGTCGAGCTCGCCCGCATCTCGGGCCCGGGAACCGTCTCGGCGCTGCGGAGATCCGGGGAGCCGCCGCTCGTCCGCGCCCTCCTGAGGAACCGCTTCACGGTCGAAGCCGACGTCGTTTACATGGCGATCGCCGGGCGCGACCCCGAGTCGCTCGAGGCGATCGCTCTCGATTCCGTCTGGGGTCTCCGGATCGCCGTCCGGGCCGCGGTCGCACGCAACCGGTTCACGCCGGCCGGGCTCGCCGCCGACCTTCTCGCCGCGATTCCGCTCGCCGATCTGCGGGAGATCTGCACGGAACGCTGGCGGACGCCGAACTTTCTCGAGATCGCCCGCGCCACCCTCGCGTACCGAACGGTGACGGGCGGGGGGGCGACTCTTCCGGCCTGAGCCAGCTCCCGCGACGGTGGTGCTAGCATCGCCGGAGCATGTCCGAGAAAGACCCCGCGGAGACCAGTTTCGGGGAGGAATTGAAGCGGCATCGCCTCCTCCGCGAGGTCTCGCTCGAGAGCATCGCGGCGGCGACCAAGATCTCGGCGCGCCACCTGCAGGCGCTCGAGCGTGGAGATTTCGGCAAGCTCCCGGCTCCGGTCTTCACGCGCGGCTTCATCCGCGCCTACGCGGCGTTCCTCGGCCTCGATCCGGAGGAGATGGTCAACGCCTATCTCTCGGAAGTCGGGGCCTCCGGCGCCCGAAGCCACGCCGGGTCGGCCGCCGGATCGGCGTCCCGGAAGCCGTCGGTCCGCGCCGTCGTGCTCGGCGTCGTCGCCGCCGCGGTCGCGGTCCTGATCGCCGCGGGCGTGTGGCGATACGTCCGGCGGCCGAGACCCGAGGAGCCGAAGGCGCTCTCGCTTCCTCCGGTCGCTCTTTCCCCGCACATTCGCCAGGTTCCTCCCTCGACGGGAGCTTCCCCGGCGCCTCCGGCGGCGGACGCCCCCTCTTCGACCTCCGCCCCCGTTTCGGCGGCGCCCGTGTCGGCGACGGTCGTTCCGGCCGCTGCCGGCGCGCCGCCGGTCGCCGAGCCGCTGACGCTCGCCCTTTCCACCCGCGAGGAATGCTGGATGGAGATCTTCGCCGACGACCGCCTTCTCTTCTCGGGGACCCTCCGCGGCGGGGAAGCCCGGACCTTCGAGGCGCGCCGGAGCTTCCGTCTGACCGCCGGGAACGCGGGCGCCGTGCGCGTGACCGTCAACGGCCGCGCGCTTCCTCCGCTGGGTCAGGAGGGAGAGGTCGTGCGCGACGTCCGCCTCGACGCGGGAAGCGTCAACGAGCTCCTTTCCCGCGGGCAATGAGCTCGGCCAGGCCTCCGGAGCCCGAGCTCTCGGTCGCCGCGCTCGCCGACGGATCGGCCGAACGCACCGTCCGCCTGTTCGCCGCGCGCGGCCTCCTTCCACTCGGGATCGAAGACCGGCTGCGCACGCTCCTCGCGCTCGCCCGCGACCCGGACCCGGAAGTCTCGGGCGAGGCGCGGCGCTCGCTCGCGCGCGTGACGCCGGACGAGTGGGGCCTCCTCTTCGACCTCGTCCCGCTGACGGCCGACGAGATCGCGAGGCTCGCCGCCGCGACCGAGGACTCGGCGGTTCTCGAGCAGGTCGTCCGATATCCGGGGACTCCCGATTCCGTGCTCGTCGAGATCGCGAAGACGGCGGCCGGAACCGTCCAGGAGGCGCTGGTCGTCAACCAGAAGCGGCTGCTGGCGAGCCCCGAGCTCCTCGCCGCGATCGAGTCGAACCCGGGCCTCACCGCCGACTCGCGCCGGCTGCTGCACGAGATGCGGGAGGAGTTCTTCGAGAAAGTGGAGCGGCGCGCGCTCCTCGAACGGGAAACGGCCGAGCGAGAGGCGGCCGAGCAGGCCGCCGCCGCGCGGCAGGAGGAGGAGACGGCGCGAGCCGGCGAAGCCGAAGCCGAGGCGGCCCTCGCGTCCGGGGCCGCGACGTCCGCCGAAGGGGAGGAGGAGCTCACCGAGGAGCGCCGGATGGCGCTTCACCAGCGGCTCGCGTACATGACGGTCGCCCAGCGGATCGACGCGGCGACGAAGGGCACCCGGGAGGAGCGGCGCGTCCTGATCACCTCGGTGCTGAAGCCCGTCTGGGAAGCGGTCCTCAAGTCGCCGTTTTTGACCGACGTCGAGCTCGAAGCGTTCGCCGCGATGCGCAACGTCGACGAGGAGGTCTTCCGGCGCATGGCCGCCAAGCCGGACTGGGTGCGCAAATACGGCGTCGTGCTCGCGCTGATCCGGAACCCCAAGGTGCCCCCGGAGGTCGGCATGAGCCTGGTGAAGTTCCTTCGGCTCCGCGACCTGAAGGCGATCATGAACGACCGCAGCCTGGCGGAGGCCGTCCGCGTCACGGCCCGGAAGCTCTACCTGATCAAACGGTCGTAACCGGGCCGCTCGGGATCGTGGGGCTTGCACCGGGCGCGCCGGATACCGGATAATCGCCGAAAGAATCGAACGCATGGCTCAATCGGTCAACCATTACCAGGTCCTCGGAGTGGATCGGACTGCCACCGAAGAGCAGCTCCGCAAGCGCTTCCGCGAGCTCGCGCGCGAACGGCACCCGGACCGGTTTCCGCCGGCGGAGAAGGCGCGCGCGGAAGCGGAATTCCAGTCGCTCACCGAGGCGTACAACATCCTCACGAACCGGGAGCGCCGCGCCGCCCACGACTTCGACCTGGACAACAAGGTCGTGTCCGCCGACGATCCGCAGGCGATCGCGCAGGCGTATCTCGCCCGCGGGGTCGACGAATACCGGGAGGGGCGCTGGGACTCGGCCTTCTCGAATTTCGAGCTCGCGATGCACCACGACCCGGAGAACGCGAAGATCCAGCACCACTTCGCCCTCGCCGCGTCGCGGTTTCCGAACCGCATGCGCCACGCCGTCGCCGCCATCGAGAAGTCGATCCGGATCGACCCGCACAACGCGAGCTTCCTGAAGGACGCGGGGCTGATCTTCCGGCAGGCCGGCCTATGGAGCCGCGCGGAAAAGTGCTACCTTGAAGCCATGCGCTGGACACCGGATTCGGCCGAGGTGCGCCGCGGTCTCGAAGAAGCGCGCGCGCACCGCGCGCCGCAGGCGTGAACCGGCGATGGCGATGAATCTCCGGGCCTTCGGCCTGACCGACATCGGTCGCAAGCGCAAGCACAACGAGGATTCCTTCGTGATCGATCTTTCGGAGGGGCTCTTCGTCGTTGCGGACGGCATGGGAGGGCACGCCGCCGGCGAGGTCGCCGCCAAGATCGCGGTCGACACGATCGAGGAGTTCATCACCGACACGAGCCAGAAGATGGAGAGCACCTGGCCGTTCCAGTACAACCACCAGTGGCGGTTCAACAGCAACCGTCTCGCGGTCGCCGTCGAGAAGGCGAACGAACGGGTGATCTCCGCGGTCGCCAAGCAGCCGTCGCTGAAGGGGATGGGGACGACGCTCGTCGGCGGGATCCTGAACGGCTCCGGAATGTCGCTCGCGCACGTCGGGGACAGCCGCGCCTATCGCCGCCGGAGCGGCGAGCTTCGCCGGCTGACGGACGATCACTCGTGGGTGCACGAGCAGATCGTCACCGGCATCCTCACGGAGGAAGAAGCGAAGTCGCATCCGCTCAAGAACGTCGTCACCCGGGCGCTCGGGGGCGGACCGACGGTCCTGCCCGAGCTGCAGGAGCTCGACCTCCAGCCGGGCGACCAGTACCTGTTCTGCTCCGACGGGCTGACGACGATGCTCTCCGACGAGGAGATCGGCCAGGTCCTCGCCGGCGGGGGCGGGGATCCGGAATCCATCTGCCGGGACCTCGTTGCCCGCGCCAACGAGAAGGGCGGGCTCGACAACATCACCACGATCGTCGTCGAGGTGGCCGACGGAGCCTCTCGCCCGGGCTCCTCCAACGAAAAGACCTCGCCGCCCGTATAACTCCCGATCCGCGATTGACTTCGCCGGACGGGAAGGCTATCGTAAACCTCGGATGCGCTTCGGGATAGTGAAACGGTGGCCGGTGTGGGCCGCCTGCGTCCTCTGGGCGGCAGGCAGCGCTCAAGCCGCGCCGTGGCGGCGCGCCGAGTTTCTCGGCTCTTCCGTCGGCGTCAACGTTTTCCGCCCCGACCTCCGGTCGACCGACGCCGGCTCTCCCGAGAACCTCGCGATCTGGGACGGGCGGGCCGTCGTGCGCGCGCCGGGGCTCGACCCGGCCGACGCGGCCGCCTTCGCGGCGGAGCTCGACGCTCGCCTTCGCGCGGCGTTCGACCCGGGCGACTGGAAGGTCCCGTTCACGGCCGCGGAACCCCTCCGCGTCCTCGCCGCCTCCGCTCCCGGGCTCGACTTTTCCGACGTCTTCAGCCTTGCCGGCGACCGGGACGGGGTCGTGGCGTTGAACCTCGCCGGACACTCGTTCGCCGATGCCGCGGCCGAGGCGGTCCGCGGAGCGGCGGTCTTCGTGCTGCGCGGCCTCGCTCCTGCGACCCCCTCCGGCGTGGTGTCGGCCGCGGCCCGCGCCCTGTCGCTCGGCGCCGATCTGTCCGAGAGCGATCGCGAGGAGCTGCGAGAGAACGGCGCCGCGCCCGAGCACTCCCTCGACGCCCCCGGTTCGGAGCTCTTCGCCGCGGAATGGATTCGCGAGATGGCGGCCGCCGCCGGTCCCGGATTCCTGCGAAACGTCTGGACCGGCCGCGTCGCGCGCGGCGAGTCATCGCTCTCCGCGTTCGGCACGGCCTTCCGCGAGCTCGGAGGATCGCCCGGCGACGCGTTCTACCGGTCGCTCGCGCGGCTCTACGGCGCCGAGGACGTCTTCGGCGACTCGGCGAAGCTCACGGAGTCGGATCTCGCGGCCGGCGCGCTGAACGCCGCCGCGCCGGGAGCGCGCGCCTGGCGCTTCTTCGCGGCCTCGCCGGCGGGATCGGGAGGCTGGAGCGTCGCCTGGCCGGACGACGGCGCGCGGGCGTTTGCCGTCGTGCACTACGAAGACGGTCTTCCGAGCGACGTCATCCCGGTCTCGGCGGGCGAACGGAAGGTTCTTCCGGCTTCCGGCGTGACCCGGATCGACTGGGTGGTGCTCGGGGGAGAGCATGGGCCCGCGCCGCTCGCCGCGCCCGCCGCGGTCGTCCACGAGGCGGAGTTCCCGGTCGCGGGACTCTCCGCGGAGGCGCGCACGGCCGCGGGCGAAGGGGTCGCGCTCTCCTGGACAACGGCCTCTCACCGGGACCTCTCGGGTTGGGCGATCCTGCGGAGCGAGGTCACCGAGGACGGCCGGATCGTCCGCGCGGAACCGGAATCGCTCCCCGCGCAGGCCGAAGCCCGCGACGGCGCTTCCTACGACTTCGTCGACACGTCCGCCGTGGCCGGCCACTATTACCGCTACGACGTGTGGGCGGTGACGGCCGACGGGGTCCTCTCCCGCGCGTTTCGCGCCACCCTTCGCGCTCGCTGACGCGAAGTCGGCAGGCGCGTCCATACATCGAGCGAATACGCGCGTCCTCGACCGCCGTACCCCTCCGACGTACGCCCCGGTACGCCTGCGAGGTCCGGCGGTCTGTGGGTGCGCGTCTCGCTCGCGTCTGAACGCGCCTGATCGCCATCGTCAACCGAGACAGGTTATGTGACGATCATCGGCTACGCGGCTTTTCAACGCCGAGTTATTGGGAATGCCGGTGCTGTGCCGAGGCGCGGCGAGACGCGAGCCCGGCGGGATGCGGGCAGGCCGCGCCGCCCGCCGGCGTACTCGGACGTACGTCTAGGGCGAGCGCGGCTCTGCACGCGCCCGCCCGGCTCGATGTATCGCCGCGCCCTCTCTAAGAGGCCAACTCCACGACGATCGCGCCGCCCTGGCCGCCTCCGATGCACATCGTCGCGAGTCCGAACTGGACCTGCCGCCGGCGCATCTCGCGGAGCAGCGTGATGACCTGCCGCGTTCCGGTCGAGCCGACCGGATGGCCGAGCGCGATCGCGCCGCCGTTGACGTTCGTGCGCTCGAAGTCGAGCTCTCCGATCCGCTCGGAGCCGTGGCGCGCCGCCCACTCCGCGGAGTCCCACACGCGGGCGCACGCGAGCACCTGCGCCGCGAACGCTTCGTTCAACTCCACGAGGCCGATCTCGTTCCACGAGAGCCCGGCGCGCTTCAAGGCGACCGGCGTGGCGAGCGCGGGACCGAGGCCCATCCGCGCCGGATCGATCCCGGCGAACCCGAAGGAGCGCACGTACCCGAGGGGTTTCAGGCCGTACCCGCGAGCGGCCTCGACGGACGCGACGATCACGGCCGCGCCCCCGTCGGTGATCTGCGACGAGTTTCCGGCGGTCACGGTGCCGAACTTCCGGTCGAAGTAAGGCCTGAGCTTCCCCAGCGCCTCCATCGTCTGGTTCTCGCGCACCCCGTTGTCGATCGTGGCGAGCCGGTCGTAGTCGGGAGGAACGGGCACCGGGACGATCTCTTCGGCGAGCTTCGCGCGCGCCGCCGTCGCGCGCTGATGCGAGCGCAGCGCGTAGGCGTCCTGCTCCTCCCGGGAGACGTGGAACTCCTTGGCGAGGACCTCCGCGGTCTGCCCCATGTTGAGGTCGCAGACCGGGTCGGTCAGGCCGAGCTCGAGGCCGACGACCGGCTTGAAGTCCGCGGGCCGGAGCTCGGCGGCCGCGGCGAGGCGCGCCAGCGGGGACTTCGCTGTCAGCATCCGGGTGAACTTGCGCTTGGCCGTCTCGCCGTAGAGGAGCGGGATGTTCGACATCGACTCGACGCCGCCCGCGAGGATCATCCGGTTGAATCCTCCGCGGATCCGGAGAAAGGCGTCCGCGATCGACTCCGCGCCCGATCCGCAGTTGCGTCCGACCGTGAACGCCGGCACCGACTCGGGGACCCCGGCCCGCAGCGCGATGACGCGGGCGATGTTCGCCGCGTCGACCGGAGTCGCGATGTTGCCGAAGATCACCTCGTCGAGGTGCTCGGGATCGAGCCCGGTCCGGGCGAAGAGCTCCACGGACGGGATGCGCCCGAGGTCGACCGCGCTGACGCCCTTGAGGTCGGTGTTGACGCGGCAGTAGGGGGTCCGCACGCCGTCGACGACGACCACGTCACGTTCCATGCGGCTTCTCTTCGTACATCCGGTCGATCAGCGCCTTGTAGCGCTCCTCGATCACGCGGCGCTTGACCTTCATCGTCGGGGTGATCTCGCCGGCGTCGAGGGTCAGGTCGCGGTCGAGGAGCGTGAAGGCGCGGATCTGCTCGTAGTGGGGCTTGCCTTCGTTGTACGCGTCGATCTCCTTCTGGAACGCGGCCTGCACCTCGGGGCTCTCGAGCGGCCGGGCGCCGAGCCCCATGCGCTTCAACGCCTCGAACCTCGGGACGATGAGCGCCGCGATGAACTTCCGGGCGTTGCCGATCACGATCGGCACCTCGATCAGCGCCGACTGCTTCAGCGCGTTCTCGATCGGCTGCGGCGCCGCCTTCTTGCCGCCGGAGAGGACGATCACGTCCTTCTTGCGGTCGGTGATCCGGAGGAAGCCGTCGTCGAGCTCGCCGATGTCGCCCGTCGCGAACCAGCCGTCGCGGTCGATCACCTCGGCGGTCTCGGCGGGCTTGCCGAAATATCCCTTCATGACGTGCGGGCCGCGGGTGAGGATCTCGCCGTCGTCCGCGATCCGGACCTCGACGCCCGGAACGGGACGGCCGACCGTGCCGAGCTTCCATCGCCCGGGCCCATTGACGCAGATCACCGGGGAGGTCTCCGTCAGGCCGTACCCCTCGTAGATCGTCACGCCCGCGCCCCAGAAGAACTCCGCCAGCTCCCGGGAGAGGGGAGCGCCGCCGGAGACCGCGAACTGGAAGCGGCGTCCGAGCCGCGCGCGGAGCTTCGAGAAGACGAGGCGGTCCGCGATGCGGATTCCGAGAGACGTGGGGTTCTCTTCTCCGCGCTCCATCCGGCGGAGCCGGCGCCGCCCCTGCTCGACGGCGAACGCGAAGATCGCCCTCTTGACGGGCGAGCCGGCGACGCTCTCCCGAACCGCCGCGTAGATCTTCTCGTAGACGCGCGGGACGGCGCCGAAGACGGTCGGCTCGAGCTCGACCAAGGCGTCGCGGAGGATCGTGACGTCGCCGAGATAGCCGATCGTGGACTGCCGGTAGGCGTACGCGTAGTCGAGCATCCGCTCGAAGACGTGCGACAACGGCAGGAACGAGAGGGCGATCGACGTTTCCCGGATCGGAACGATCTGGCAGCAGGCGAGGACGTTCGAGACGAAGTTCGCGTGCGTGAGCACCGCTCCCTTCGGCTCGCCGGTCGTTCCCGACGTATAGATGATCGTGCACGGATCGGACGGGCGAATCCGCGAGGCCCGGGCCTCGAAGACGGTCGACCCCATCTCCATGTTGCCGCGCCCGCGGTCGATCGTCTTGATCCAGTGCTCGTAGCCGGGCTCGTCCGGGGGCGCGGCGTCGATCGCGATCACGTGGTCGAGCTCGGGACAGCGGTCGCGGATCACGCGGATCTTCTCGAGCTGCTCGGCCGTCGAGACGACGGCGATCTTCGCGCCGCTGTCGCGGAGCAGCTCGACGATCTGCTCGGCGGGCAGGGTCGCGTAGATCGGGACCGAGAGGGCGCCGCCGCAGATGATCGCGTAGTCGGCCATCGCCCACTCGGGCCGGTTCTCGGAGAGGATCGCGACCCGGTCGCCGGGCTGCATGCCGAGCGCGTTCAGGCCGAGGGAGAGGCACCGCACCGTGAATCCGAAGTCGCGCGCCGAGACCGACGTCCATTTTCCCGCCTCGTCGCGGCTCATCTGGACCGCGTCCTTCCCGGAGGAGGCGAGGCCCTCGAAGATGTCGTAGAGCGTCGAGACGTCGGCCATGGAACGACTTCGATTCTAGCCCGGATCATTCCGCCGCGCCCGATGCGGGCTCCCGCATCGGTTATCCTCCGCGGCATGGCGCTCGCGCTCCTCGCCGGAACCGCCGCGGCCGCGGCCGGCTTCCTCGTGACCTCGTGGTTCGGGTTCGTCCTCGCGTGGCACGGCGTGCACGATCCGAACATCCGGTTCCTCGTGACGCGCCACGTCCTCTACGCGATCCCGACGCTGCTCCTTTCGCTCTTTTCGCAGTCGATGGTCCTCTTCTACTTCATCGGAACGGGCCGGCTCGTGAAGGACGAGATCGCGGGATGGCCGGAGGAGAAGAAGCTCGGGATCCTGCGCGCGCTGCGCCGGTTCAAGGCGAAGACGTCGCCTCCGGCGACCTTCGCGATGATCGCGGCGATCGCGACGTTCGTGCTCGGCGGTTGGGTGCATACCGCGGCGCCGGGGATCCGCAGCATGGCGCGCCTCGCGCATCTCTCGACGAGCGTGGTCGCGCTCCTCCTGCATCTGTGGGCGCTCTTTGCCGAATACCCGGTCTTCGTCGAGAATCATCGGCTGATGGCCGACCCCGCCGCGTACCCGGCCCGCGAGCCGGGCGCCGGCCGCGCCCCGTGACCGGGAGAACGGCCGCGGTCCGGCGGCGGGGGAGCGCGGGATGAGGAAGCCGATCCTCTTGGCGGCGATCGTGACGGTCCCGCTCCTCGTGATCGCGGTCCGCGAGGCCGTGCGCCTCTTCGCCGGCCTCTCCGACCCGAAGCAGGCGGGCGCGGCGCCGCTCCTCTGGATCTTCGGCGTCTTCGTGACGCTCGTGCTCCTCTGGGTCGGCGTCTTCCTGATCGGCCGCGCGACCGTGAAGGACTCGTCGAAGCTGTCGTTCGAGGCGACGGCGGCGATCGCGATCGCCCAGGCGAAGAAGCGTCCGCCGGCGGCGAAATGCCCATCGTGCGGAAGGCCGCGGGTCAGCGAAGGCGCGTCGAAGTGCCTCTGGTGCGGGGGGAAATTCGAAGAGGAGGCGAGGATTCCGTAGCCCCGGGTGACGGCGAATGAATTCCCTTCTCCCCGCGGGAGAAGGTGCCGGCAAAAGCCGGCGGATGAGGGAGCTCCGCGAGCGTCGCGATGTGGCGAGTAAGGCGAGCCGCCCCGCTGCTTCGGCCGGCGGGAGAAGGTGGCGGCCAGAGGCCGCCGGATGAGGGTACCCGAACCGCGAAGGGCATCGCGCGAAACTCTCCGCGAGCGTCGCGAAACCGACAGTTGCCCGCCGTCGCTCGTCTTCGCCGAGCTATGGCGCGGCACCCGCCTTCGCAACGCGGCGCTTCGTTCGTTTTCTGAATCGCGCCGAAGCGTCGGCGAGCGCCAGCGTTCGACAGGGCGAAGGCCGGCGAGAAGGAGATCCACCACAGCCCTTTCAGGTCGGGCCCCGCAGCGGTCGAGCCGAGAAGGCGAGCCGCGGAGGTCAGATCGCGGAAAGTCTCGCCGAAGTAACCGAAGCGAGGAGGTCCGCGATCTGGGAGGCCGCGCGGTTCCAGCGCCAGCGCGCCGCGCGGCCGACGGATGGTGGCGGCGGGGGGAATTGAACCTCCGACATGGCGCTTATGAGACGCCCGCTCTAACCATCTGAGCTACGCCGCCCGGACCGGCGGAGACTAGCATGAATCGGTGGGCGGAGCGGTCACCGGGTG
>DATFVB010000318.1 GCA_035260525.1 Thermoanaerobaculia bacterium | reverse complement strand
CGCCCCCACGAGCGCGCTCCCGACGCCGAGCCCCTCCGACTCCCGCGCGACCGCGAGGATGCCGAGATGAGCGTGCTCCCGCCGGTCGAAGTAGTCGCGCCCCGTCTCGAGCAGCGCGAAGCCGGCGGGTTCGCCCGCGGCTTCGGCGACGAGGAGCTCCATGCCGGGCGGAGGCTGGCGGAAGAACCCTTCGAGCGTGCGCGCTTCCCCCGCGACGATCTCCGCCGACGACCGCCACTCCGGGAGATCGAAGTCGGCGAGCCGGCGAGCGATGCCGAGGACGAACTCGCGATCGCTGCGCCGCCCGCGGCGGACCGAGACGGCGCCCTCGCCGGGTCGTTCCTTCCCGCTCCCACGGTTCCGGCCGGCGAACTCCATGACGGGATTCTAGGACGGCGTCGCGATCGCGGCGGCGCGCAAGACCCGAAGGAGGAGCGCGCCGAACGTCAGGCGCCCGCCGGCGGGACGGCCGCGGCCGCGGCCGAAGGAGGAAGCCCGAACAGGGCTTTCACGCTCGGCCGCTCGAGGACGACGAAGGAGAGCACGCCGAGAACGGTGCCCCACGGCAGACCGAGCATCGTGAGCGCGGCCGCGATCAGGCAGAACGTGTGCCTGCGCCGCTGCCCGATCGCGCGCGCGGCGGCGAGCTTCAGGACGGCGTTGCTGGCGAGGAAGACGAATAACGAGAGGCCGACCGCGACGAAGATCCACCCGAAAAGAGTCGGATCCGCGTCGGCGGCATTGCGGAAAGGTCCTGCGATGCCTCGCACGAAGAAGATCCCTATCGCGACGTAGAACAGAGGGAAAGCGGCGAATATCGCGCTCATCGCGCCGGAGACGAGATAGCCGATCCGGAGCAGCCGCAGATGTTCTTCGTCGAGGAGCGGCTGGACGGCGGGATCGTTCAAGGTCGGCGCCGATTATAGGTGCCCCGGCACCGTGATTGCGCCGCATTCCCGGGAAAGGAGGCCGTCATGCCCCGGGGCGACAAGAGCCGTTACACGGACAAGGAGAAGCCGAGCACATCGAGGAGGCGGCGGCCGCCGCGAAACGGAGGAAGACGATCGCGTATCTTCCCGGGAAGACCCGCACCGCGCTCGGGAAAAAGGCGCGAGCCGGGCGCCCGAAAAGAAGAAGTAGCAGGTTGCTGAGGGGTTGCGAGCGCTGCGGGCTCGAATATAAGACGCCGCGCCTCGGGCCTGTCCGGCCGCATCGTCTATGTGCGGCAACGAAGCCGGCGAGCCCGCGCCGCCGCAACCTTCTGGTGGCGCGAGTCTTGCCGTTCGCGCGTTGAAAAGATCCGGCGCCCGACCTCGTCACGCCGGAGCGTCGCGCCGTCCTGCGAACGATCGGCAAGACTCGTGACACCCCGCCCGGATTCGTTTTTCAGCAGCCTGCCAGCGCGCTCCGGCGCGCGGTCACCTTCCCGGGGGATAGGCCGCGAACATGTGCGCGACCGTGTCGCGCGTCGCTTTTTCCTTCTCTTCGGGAGACGCCATCAGGTCGAGGATCCGGCGCGCCATTCCACGCCAGACGAGCTCCTTCGCGCGCGCGTCGACGAGGTCGACGACGAGGGTCCCGACCGGGATCTCCTGCCGGGTCGTCTGGATCCCCGTCTGCCACCGCCCCGGCCCGTAGCCCCAGCCGGTCGTCTCGAACTCGACCTGCTTCGTCAGACGCGCGTGCATCGAGACGAGGAGGTCGGGCGGGTCGCTCTTCGTCAGCCCCTTGCCCGCGAGCTGGTCGTCGATCGCCGCCGTGAGCCGCTTCTGGACGATCGCGTTGCCGATCGGCTCGGCATTCTCGATCCACGCGTACGTCCGGTATTTCGAGAAATCGGTCGAACGGTCGTAGTCGGCCGACGTCGTCACCGAAGCGCACCCCGCCAGGCCGAGCACCAGAGCGCCGAGAATCGCCGGAACGGCACCGATCTTCATGGGAGCCTCCTCGTTGCTTTCACGATACGAGCAGTCCGGTGAGAAGGTTACCGCTCCGGGGGATTCCGATCAAAACTCGACCAGGAAGGGAGCCGCGAGCAGCGCGGCGCCGATCACGCAGAGCCAGAGGGTGCTCGCGACGAGATACGGATAGATGCACAGCGCGATGCCCGAAAGCATCGGGGCGAAACGCCCCTCTTTCTTGCCGTACACGAAATAGCCCACGCCGATCGCGCCCGCGACGAGACCGATGAAGAGCTGCGAAGGGGTCGGCATCGGATCAGCCCGGGATCGGCCGCACGACATCCGCCGAGCGTTCGATGCGGGCGTCCCTGCGCGAATCTTTCGCTCCCATCGCCGACTCCTTTCGTCTCGATTCTAAGCCGTGATGGCTCCGCACGCGGCATTCGTCTTGCTTCGACGGTTCGTGAAAGGAGCCACCATGCCCGAGAAGAAGACGCTCCGGCGCGCCCGAAAGGACAAGCGAGAGGGAAAAGCGCCGAGCACGCAGGCCGGCGAGTTCGTCCGCGAAGAGATGGAGCACGTCCGCGAAGGAAAGCACGGCGCCCGTTCGACGAAACAGGCGATCGCGATCGGGCTTTCGAAGGCCCGCCGCTCCGGCGTGGAGCTTCCGCCGCCAAAGAAGGGAAAAGCCTCGCCCCGAACCCGCCGGCGGGCGGCGAGGGACGAGCGAAGAGGCCAGAGCGGACAGCGGCGCAAGCCGTCGTCGACGCGGTCGCGGGTGACGTCGCGCGCGCTGCGAAGGGAGGGAAAGAGCGCCGCGTCGAAGAAGGCGCTGTCGCGCCACGCGCGAAGCGCCGCGCGGCGCCGTTCGGCGGCTTCGCGGTCCCGCGCGGCCAAGAAGGCCGCCGCCACCCGCAAGAAGAGGTGACCGGCGCCTCCGGCATAAACGTCGCGCGCGCACCCGCGATTTCGCGGAGGAGTTCGCCTTAAAACGATCTCCGCCTGCCTCACGGGCGGGCTGGAGGAGATCGGGCGCCGGACCTTTCAGATCCCCCCGGCGGGGATCTTCGCCGCGAGGATCGCCCCGACCGCTTCGAGACCGCGGCGGTCGTCCTCGTCGAAGCGGCCGACCCGCGGCGCGTCGACGTCGAGAACGCCGATCAGCCGGTTCCCGGAGACGAGCGGCACGACGATCTCCGACCGTGAAGCCGAATCGCACGCGATGTGGCCGGGAAAGCGGTTGACGTCCTCGACGAGGACCGTTTCGCGCCGCGCGGCGGCCGTGCCGCAGACTCCCTTCCCCAACGCGATCCGAACGCACGCGGGCCTGCCCTGGAAGGGGCCGAGGACCAGCTCGCCGCCGCGGTTCAGGTAGAAACCGGCCCAGTTGATGTCGGGAAGCGCTTCCCAGACGAGCGCGGCGGAGTTGGCGAGGTTGGCGATCGCGTCCGGCTCGTCGGCGACCAGCGACTGCAGCGACCGGACGAGCGCCGCATAGAGCTCGGGTTTCGGGGCGGCCCGGTCGAAAACGGAGTCGTGCACGCCGCGATCTTACTGCGCGTGTCCGCGGCCATTGTTTAGAATCACGCGATGCTGGGCGCCCCGGTGCTTCTCGCTCTCGTGGCGCTCGCCACCGCCGCGTTCCTGTGGGAGATCGTCTCGCCCGACCGGGTCGCACTGGGACTCCTGGCCGTGCTCCTCCTCCTCCGATACGTCGACTTCGACGAAGCTTTCTCGGGATTCGCGAGCCCCGCGATCGTGATCCTGATCGCGGCGTTCCTGTTCAGCGGGGCGCTGACGCGCAGCGGGCTCACCCGGCGCCTCGGGTCCGGCTTCGTGAAGCTCAGCGCGGGGCGTCCCCCGGTGCTGCGCGCGGCCATCCTCCTGGCCGCCGCGGGCTTTTCCCTCGTGATGAACAACATCGCCGCGGCCGCGGTGCTGCTGCCGGGGGCCACCGACGCGCTCCGCCGCAGCCGCATCTCGCCGTCGAAGGTGCTGCTTCCGCTCGCGCTGGCGACCCAGCTCGGCGGAATGGCGACGCTCCTCACGACCTCGAACATCGTCGTCGGCGAGATGCTGCGCCAGAAGGGATTCGCGCCCTTCGGTCTCATGGATTTCCTTCCCGTCGGCGGGACGCTCGCGCTCGCGGGGCTGCTCTACGCCGGCCTCGTCGCGCCGCGTCTTCTCCCCGCGCGCTCGGAGCCCGAGGACCGGCTCGCCGGGGGCGCCCCGCCGCGGACGCTCACGCAGATCTACGAGCTCGGCCGCCGCATCGAGAGCGCGCGGATCCTTCCCGGCTCGCCGATCGCCGGCACGACGCTCGGAAAGAGCGGCATCGCTCACGACCTCGGCGTCGTCGTCGTCGCCGTCGTCCATGCCGACGGCACGCAGCGGCGGGCTCCCGAGAAGGAGCAGCCTCTGGCCGCCGGGGACATTCTCGTTCTCGACGGCGTGCCCCCCGACCCGGCCGTGATGCGCGAAGCCGGCCTCGAGATCATCCGCCTGAAGAGACCGACCCGCTATCTCTCCTCGCCCCGCGTGGCGCTCGTGGAAGGCGTCGTCGCGCCGCGGTCGCGTTTCGCCAACCGGAGCCTGCGCGAGATCAACTTCCGCGAAGCGCTCGGCGGCGTCTCCGTCCTGTCGGTCTGGAGGGACGGCGCGTTCGTCGAGACCGGGGGTCTCGCGGAGACGCCGCTGCAGTTCGGCGACGCCCTCCTGATGCAGGGCCCGCGCGCGGCGTTCCAGCGGATGCGCGACGAGGGAGAGATCCTGGTTCTGGGCCACGAGGACCTCGCCGCGCCCCCTCCTCCGGCGCGCCGCCGCATCTCCGTCGCGATCGTGCTCGCGTCGATGGTCGGCGCCATGCTCTTTCCCTCCTCGGTCGCGACCGCGCTTTTCGTCGGCGCGGTCGCCCTCCTGCTTTTCGGCGGACTGTCCTCGGAGGAGGCGTACCGGTCGATCGACTGGCGCGCGGTGTCCCTGATCGGCGCGATGCTGCCGCTGTCGATCGCGCTGACGCATTCGGGAGCGGCGGCACTCGTCGCGCGCGCTCTCATCGGCGCGTCGCACGCGGAGAGCCCGCACGGGCTGCTCGCCCTCTTCACGATCCTGACCGCGATCCTCACGCAGGTGATCCCCGGGGGCGCCGCCACGCCGCTCATCGTGGGACCGATCGCCGTCTCGACCGCCGTGCACCTCGGCGCCAACCCGCGCGCTTTCGCGATGGCGGTGGCGCTCGCGACGTCGACCTCGATGCTCACGCCCTTCTCGCACCCCGTGAACGTGCTCGTCATGGGGCCGGGGGGGTACCGGTTCCGCGACTACCTTCGGGTGGGTCTTCCTCTGGTCGTCGCGCTCGTGGCCGGGATCGTCGTCCTCGTCCCGCGGTTCTTTCCCCTCTGACGGGGAGCCCCAGCCCCGGCGGAAGGTCCGGAGCGGAGCGGCCGTTCGGCGGCCGCGAATCAAGTCCCGATTCACGGCCGCGGCGCGCGGGGAGTCCTCTTCCGGAAGGGATCGAGGAAGTGGTCGAACCCGAGCCACAGCGACTTCGCGTGCCGGACGAAGAGGAGGCTCGCGACGGGCATCGGGATGAGGAGCAGCAGGAGCATCGGGAGGAGCGGGATCGAGGTGAACGTCGCGAGGAGGAACCAGGCGACGAGCGCCGCGCCTCCGACGGCGGCGTAGTTGAAGGCCCACGTCGCGAGGAGGAAGTATCCGGGCTCGCGATCGTAGCGGTACCGGCAGCGGGGGCATCCTTCGAGCGGCGTCAGCCATTCGCGAAGCGAGCGCACGCGTCTCCAGGGAAGGAAGATCGGGTGCTCGCCGCAGACCGGGCACCGGAGGCGCAGCGCCCGGCCAAGGTAGGCCGCGGCGTTTCCGGCCGTGAACGGCCCCCGGACCGGCAGCGCGGCGGGCTCGGGAAGCGGCGCGTCGTCCATGGCCCTGCTATCGTAGTGCGGCCGGAAGACGCCGGCGCTCCCGAACAAATGAGCGGCTTCTCCGTAGTAGCCGGAAGAAACAAGGAGGCCCGATGGTTCGATTCGTGACTTTGACCGTGCTCGGCGCGCTGCTGGCGGCCGTTTCGCTCGGGGCCGACGCTCCGCCCGCGCCCCTGGACGCTCGCCGCAAGGCCCTGAACGATCTCCTCGCCGAGCAGTGGGAGTACACCCTCTCGACCAACCCCGAGTTCGCGTCGATCATCGGGGACAAGCGATGGAACGACAAGTCGAGCGACACCTCGCTCGCGGCGATCGAGAAGGACCTCGCGAAATCGGCCGCGTTTCTGAAGCGGTTCGAGGCGATCGACACGTCGGGCTTCCCCGAGCAGGAGCAGCTCAACAAGACCCTCATGGTCCGGCAGCTCGAGGAGGGCCTCGAAGGGGCGAAGTTCAAGGGTTGGGAGATGCCGGTGACGCAGATCTCGGGACTCCACATCCAGGCGCCGCAGTTCGTCAATTATCTCGCTTTCGACACGACGAAGGACTACGACGATTACCTGACCCGTCTGAAGAACCTGCCGAAGCAGCTCGACGACACGATGGACCACATGCGCCGCGGCATGGCCGACGGCCTGATGCCCCCGAAGTTCCTCCTCGAGAAGGTCGTCCCGCAGGCCGAGACGATCGCGAAGGCGGATCCGGAGAAGTCGCCCTTCGCGCTGTGCCTCTCGAAGTTCCCGAAGACCGTCTCTCCCGAGGATCAGAAGCGGATCCACGACGCGCTCGTCGCGACGATCCGGGATTCGATCGAGCCCGAGTACGTGAAATTCGCGAAGTTCGTGAAGGACGACTACGCGCCGAAGGGCCGGACGGAAGTCGGGCTCTGGTCGCTTCCCGACGGAGCGGCGCGCTACGCGTTCCGGGTGAAGGAGTCGACGACGACCGACATGACCCCGGAGGAGATCCACCAGCTCGGCCTGCGCGAGGTCGCCCGGATCGAAGGCGAGATGGAGAAGATCGCGAAGAAAATGGGGTACGCGGACCGCAAGGCGTTCGACGCGGCGATCGAGAAGGACCCGAAGCTCCACGCTCACTCCCGGCAGGAGATCGTCGACCTCTATTCGAAGTACATCACCGCGATGTGGGCGAAGCTCCCGCAGATGTTCGGCCGCCTGCCGAAGGCGAAAGTCGAGGTCAAGCCGACGGAGGCGTTCCGCGAGAAGGACGCTGCCGGCGCCGAGTACAACACCGGAACGCCCGACGGGTCGCGCCCCGGCGTCGTGAACGTCAACACGGGGGATTTCGAAAAGCGCAAGATCATCAACATCGAGACGACCGCGTACCACGAGGGCGTGCCGGGCCATCACATGCAGCTGTCGATCGCGCAGGAGCTCCCGACGATCCCGCCGTTCCGGCAGCAGGGAGGCAACACGGCCTACGTCGAGGGGTGGGCGCTCTACGCCGAGGACCTCGGGCGCGACGCCGGGTTCTTCCAGGACCCGTATCAGCTCTACGGCCACTACCAGGACGAGATGCTCCGGGCGATCCGCCTCGTCGTCGACACGGGGCTCCACTACAAGAAGTGGACGCGCCCGCAGGTGGTGGATTTCTTCCACGCTCACTCGGGAAGCGACGAGGTCGAAGTTCAGAGCGAAACGGACCGGTACATCTCGTGGCCGGCGCAGGCGCTCGGCTACAAGATCGGCCAGCTCACGATCCTCGCCCTCCGGGAGAAGGCGAAGAAGGAGCTCGGCGAGAAGTTCGACATCCGGAAGTTCCACGACGAGGTGCTCGGCGCGGGCGCCCTGCCGATGGACGTGCTCCAGACGCGCATCGACGCGTGGATCGCGGCTCAGAAGGCCGCGTGAACCATCGCGGCTCAGAAGGCCGCGTGAACAGACGCGGCCAGAAGGATCTCTGAAAGCCAGCCCCGGCTCCGCCGGGGCTTTTTCTCATTCCGAGAGGCGGCGCGCGAGCGCCGCCTCTTCCGTCTTTCCCGCGGCCTCGAGCTCCGCGGCGGCCTCCTGCAGCGCGCGCCGCGCTTGCCCGATCCGCCCGAGGGCCGTGAGCGTCACCCCGAGCTGAAACCGCGTCGAAGCTGCGCCGGCCGCCAGGCCCTGCCGCATTCGGATCTCGAGCGCTTCTTCGAGCGCGCCGAGGCTTCGCTCGAGCTCCGCGGAAGCGCTTTCGGGGACGCGGTCGGCGAGCTTCCGGCGGGCGATCCCGAGGTGATGCAGCGTCACGGCGCGGGCGATCTCCCGCTCCCCGTTCCGGAAGCCGAGCGCCTCTTCGAAACAGGCGATCGCCCGCGCGAGATCGGCGGGCGCCGCCGCGAGCGAAGCGAGCGCGCTTCCCCGATTGTGAAGAGCCCGGGCGCGGCGTTCCTCGTCTTCCTTCCAGGAGTCGAGCGAGCGCGCGAAGCACTCCTCGGCCCGGGAGAGCTCGGCGGCCGGCCCCGGAGTTCCGAAGAAGGCGCCGAGATTGTTGAAGAACCGGCCGCGCTCGCTCCCGATCCGTCGCTCGATTTCGGGAATCATCTCCCACAGGTCGTCGGCGAGCGCCCGGCAGGACGCCGCGTCGCCGCTTCCGGCGAGCTCGTGCTGGATCGCATGCCACTCGCGGTACGCCGCGGACGGATCGCCGGAGAACCGCCGCCGAAGCTCCGCACGGAGCCGGTCGACCTCGGAGCTTTCCAGGGAGTCCGCCCTACTCCAGGAGCTTCTCGTCGCCGGGCCGGTTCCGGTTCCAGTAGTCGAGCCGCTGGGATTTGCGAAGCTCGAGCGCGCTCCCGTCGGCGCGCTTCCACGACCGCAGCAGATGCGGCGCCGCCCGGTCGAAGGCGAAACGGTCGATCCCCGACGCGTGCGCGACCTCGATCCGGATCGATCCGTCGGCAGCCGGCGGGAGAACGCGGATCGTCGCCGGACCGAACGCGGGCCTGCCGACCTTCGACCCGATGATCGACGGGAGAAGGCGGACCGGGTACTCCCCCGCGTCGAACCGCCGCAGACAACGGAGCTTCATCGGGAGCTCGTCGTAGAACAGGGCCCCCGGCGGCATCGGGATCCGCCGCTCGCCGTCGGCCTCGCCGTCCCAGTAGGTGTGAAAGAGGAGCCGAAGGACGCCGCCCTCGAGCCACCCTTCCTTGAACGAGTTCCCACAGGAGTCGTTCGACGAGAGCGACACCTTGAGGACGGCGGCGGTGGCGCGATTCCAGAACGTCGATTCCATCTGATGGAAGGCGTAGACGCCGGTCGGAACGTCGATCACCTGGTTCATCTTGAGGACGTCGATCGAGCCCGGACGATCCGACTTGACCCGGGTCTTCGGGTCGAACGGCTCCTTGACGATCAGGTAAACGACGCGGGCCGGCCGCGGAAGGCCCTCGCGGACCTCGGTCGCGGCGTAGATGTCGTACTCGGCGCGGCCGTCGTCCCAGAGGCGATCCCGGAAGAGATCGGAGGCGAAGATGCCCGCCGCGCCTGCGCGCGCCGCGGCGGCGAGCGCGAGGCCAGCGAGGAACTTTTTCATCGATCAATCTTACGCGATGAAAATCGTCCTCCGGCTGCTCGCGGCCGCCCTCCCTCGCCCCCGCCGGCCATAAAATGGCGCAATGGCCGAATCTCCGAACGCCCCGGGAGGCCAGGTTCTCGAAGAAAAGAAGCCGGAAGTCCGGAAGACGCCGCTCTACCGCGTCCTCCTCCACAACGACGACTACACGACGATGCCTTTCGTCGTCGAGATCCTCGAGACGATCTTCCACATGTCGCCCGCCGAGGCGCACCGGATCATGATGCACGTCCACACCCGCGGCCATGGCGTCTGCGGCGTGTACCCGTTCGAGATCGCCGAGACGAAAGTCGACCTCGTGCACCAGCGCGCGCGGGAGAACGAGTTTCCGCTGCGGGCCTCGCTCGAAGAAGAGTAGCCGGCGGGGCGTCATCGGCGCCGCGCTCCCCTTCGCGAAGAGGAGGCACCAACCCCGACCTCGGCGCTGATCCCCCTGAAGATGGCGGGATCCGGGGCCCTTCGCATTGTGGAACCCTTTTGCCGAAGTAACCGAGGCGAAAGGTCCGCAATGCGGGAGCGGAGGCGTCGGCGAGCGGGTCGCGCAGGCGCGGTCGAGTCGACACAAGGCTGCGTCGCGAAGCGACGCCACCGCGCGACTTCTCCCGCCGGGAGAAGGTGGCGGCCGTAGGCTGCCGGATGAGGGAGGTTCGACGAGCCGCGGAACCGGCACACACCCCCCGACGGGGGTGATGCGGATGAATCAGGACGGCGATTCCTTCGCTTGGGATGATCTCTTTGCGCCGAGAAACGGATCCGGCGCGGAAGGAGAGCTTTCCATGGCAATGGTCATCCTGGACACCTGCATCGATTGCGGCAAGTGCGAGCCCGAATGTCCCAACGACGCGATCACGCAGGGAGACGGAATCTACCTCGTCAACCCGGAACTCTGCACCGAATGCGTCGGGCATGCCGACGAGCCCACCTGCGCCCAGCTGTGTCCGGTCGACGGAACGATCGTGATCGACCCGGCCCACACCGAGAGCCGGGACGCGCTTCAGGCCAAGTTCGAGCGGATTCACGCGGCGGCGTAGCCCCGGCGAAACGCGCGGGGAGTGCCGGGTCCGGCCGGTTCGCGGGTGCTCGGAGCGGACGCTCCGTTCAGCCGGTTAGAATGAATCCGGCATGCTGTCCGCCGCGGTCGAGATGGTCCTGACGGTCGCCTTCCGGGAGGCGCAGACCCGGCGCCACGCCCATCTGACGCTCGAGCACCTCCTGTACGCCATCGTCCACGACCCGGCGGGCGAGGAGATCCTCGCGGCCTGCGGCGCGGACGTGTCTCGGCTCCGGGCGGAGGTCAAGCGCCACCTCGAGGAATCGGTCGAGACGCTGCCGAAAGGAGTCGCCGCCGCCGAGCCGATCCAGACCCTCGCTTTCCGGCGCGTCCTCCAGATCGCGATTCTCCACGTCGAGAACTCCGGACGCGACGAGGGCGTGAGCGTGGGGGACCTGCTCGCCGCGATCCTCGGACAGCCGAAGACGCAGGCGGCAAAGATGCTCGCCGCGCAGGGAGTGACGCGGCTCGACGTGCTGAACTACCTCTCGCACGGGATCACGAAGGTCCCGACCGGCGATCGCGAAAGCGAGCCCGCGGGCGACGTCGCCCCGGCCGGCGAGCGGGAGCCGTCCGCTCCGAAGGATCCCCTCGCCGCGTTCACGGTGAACCTCACGGAGCGCGCCCGCCGCGGAGAGCTCGACCCGCTCGTGGGCCGGACCGACGAGCTCGAACGCGCGATGGAGGTCCTCGCCCGGCGCCGGAAGAACAACCCGGTCTTCGTCGGAGAGGCGGGCGTCGGGAAGACCGCGCTCGTCGAGGGCCTCGCCCAGCGCCTCCTGGCATCCGACGTCCCGCCGCTGCTCAAGGACGCCGAGATCTTCGCGCTCGACGGCGGGGCGCTGCTGGCCGGCACGCGGTACCGCGGCGACTTCGAGGAGCGGTTCAAGGCGCTCACGGCGGCGCTCGCGAAGAAGCCCAGGCCCGTGCTCTTCATCGACGAGCTCCACACGATGGTCGGGGCGGGGGCGACGACCGGCGGGACGATGGACCTCGCGAACCTCGTCAAGCCCATCCTGACCGAGGGGAAGCTCCGCCTCATCGGATCGACGACGCACGAGGAGTTCAAGCACGTCGAGAAGGACCGGGCGCTCGCGCGACGCCTCCAGAAAATCGCCGTCGACGAGCCGTCGTTCGAGGACGCGCGGAAGATCCTGCGCGGCCTTCGCTCCCGGTACGAGGAGCATCACCGCGTGACCTACACCGAGGAGGCGCTCGACGCCGCCGTGCGTCTCGCGTCGCGGCATCTGCGCGATTCGAAGCTTCCCGACAGCGCCGTCGACGTGATGGACGAGGCGGGGGCGGCGTTTCGCCTCCGCTCCGGCGACCGCGCGGGGACCGTGGGAGAGCCGGAGGTCGAGCGCGTCGTCGCCCGCATGGCGCGGATCCCGGCGCAGCAGGTCACGGTTCCGGAGAAGGACCGCCTGCGCCTGCTCGAAGCGGCGCTCGAAGGAGTGGTTTTCGGCCAGGAGGAAGCGGTCCGGGCCGTCTCACGGGCGATCAAACGCTCGCGTGCCGGCCTCGGGCATCCGGATCATCCGGCCGGAACCTTCCTCTTCATCGGCCCGACGGGTGTGGGCAAGACGGAGCTTGCGCGGCAGCTCGCCCGGCAGCTCGACAGCGAGTTTCTTCGCTACGACATGAGCGAGTTCATGGAGAAGCACGCGGTCGCCCGGCTGATCGGCGCGCCGCCCGGCTACGTCGGATTCGAGCAGGGAGGCCTCCTCGTCGACGCGATCCGGTCCCACCCGTACAGCGTCGTGCTGCTGGACGAGATCGAGAAGGCGCACCCGGACCTCTTCAACATCCTGCTGCAGGTGATGGACCACGCCACACTCACCGACAACAACGGCCGCAAGGCCGACTTCCGGCAGGTGGTCCTCATCATGACCTCGAACGCGGGCTCGCGGGAGGCGGCGGCCGGCGCGATCGGGTTCTCCGCGGACGCCCTGAAGGACGCGCCTCACCGCACGAAGGAGGCGATCGACCGCCTCTTCGCGCCGGAGTTCCGCAACCGCCTCGACGCGATCGTCGCGTTCCGCCCGCTGACGCCGGCCGTCATGGAGACGATCGTCGACAAGTTCATCCGCGAGCTCGAGCTCCAGCTCGCCGAGCGGAAGATCACGATCCGGCTGACGCCAGCGGCGCGCGCCTATTTTGCGAAAAAGGGATACGACCCGGCGTTCGGCGCCCGGCCGCTCTCGCGCGTGCTCCAGGCGGAGCTACGCGACCCGCTGACCGACGAGATCCTTTTCGGGGAGCTCCAGCAGGGCGGGACCGTGGTCGTGGATTTCGCCGACGGAAAGGTCACTCTGTCGCCCGGGGCGGCGACGGCAGCGCCGAGTTAAGCGGCTCGCCCGCTTCAACTCGGCGGCCCGTCTCTTCGGCGCCCGGCCGCTCTCGCGGTGCTCCAGACGGAGATCCGCGACCCCCTGACCGACGAGATCCTCTTCGGAAAACTGGAGAGGGGAGGCTCCGTGACAGTCGATTTCTCCGACGGAAAGGTGACGCTGTCGGCCGAGGCGGCCGTCTCCTGACGTCCTCCCCTAACTAACCGCTCTCCTCCTCGAACTGCCACTTCCCCCGGCGGGTCGGCTTCGCGACCGCGGCGGCGAGCGCGCGGAGGTATCGCCGGCGCGGCCATTCCTCGGCGCCGAACCGTTCGAGATGCTCCGTGTACACCTGGCAGTCGATGAGCGTGATCCCCCAGCGGCCGAGCTGGCGCGCGAGCGCGACGAACGCGATCTTCGAGGCATCCGGAAGGCGCGCGAACATCGACTCGCCGAAATAGGCCGCCCCGAGCGAGACGCCGTAGAGACCGCCGGCGAGCGCGTCGCCGCTCCAGGCTTCGACCGAATGCGCGAAGCCGCGGCGGTGGAGCTCGGCGTAGGCGTCGACCATCTCCGGCGTGATCCAGGTGCCGGGGCCTTCGGGGCGGCGCGCCGCGGCGCACCCTTCCATCACCGCCCGGAAGGCCGTGTCCATGGTCAGCCGGTACGGCGCCTTCTTCATCCGCTTCTCGAGGCTCTTCGGCACGTGGAGCTTCGCCGTCTCGAGCACCATCCGGGGGTCGGGGGAATGCCAGAGGATCGGCTGGCCCTCGTCGTACCAGGGGAAGATTCCCGAGGAATACGCCAGCAGGAGACGTTCGGGCGCGAGGTCGCCGCCGACGGCGAGGAGGCCTTCTTCGGCGAGCGACGGCGAGGGGAACACGAGGCGGTCGTCGAGGCGGAAGACGGGCATGGGAAAAGTCTACAAGCAGCGCTCCGATGACACCGGTGCCGCGTCCTTCAAATCCGAAATTCGAATATCGAAACTCGAAACAAAACCGAATCTCCAAGCTTCGAAACGCGAAACGGATCCGTTTGGGTCATTTCGGACTTCGTCCTTCGAATTGGGTCACGCCTACCACGCGATCCGTTTGCGATCCCGGAAGAATCCTCCGTTGGGCCCGCGCGCGGGAAGGGTCGCGAGCCAGACGATCGTGTCGGCGCCTTCTTCGACCGACCGGTCCGCGCTTCTCCCTCCCATCCGCGTCCGCACCCAGCCCGGACACACGGCGTTGACTTTGACGTCGCCGGAGAGCTCTCCGGCGAGCTTCACGGTGAACGCGTTCAGCGCCGCCTTCGAGACGCAGTAGGCGGGAGGTCCCGGCAGTCCCTCGGCGAACGAGCCCGATCCCGACGAGACGTTGACGATCCGTCCGTAGCCGCGCGCGACCATGTCGGGGACGAACACCCGGCAGGTTCGCGAAGCACCGAAGAAGTTGATCTCCATCGTTTCCCGCAGGACGACGGCCGACGGGTCGAGAAGTCCCTCGCCGGGGTCGATCGCGGCGTTGTTGACGAGAACGTCGACCGGAGCGCCGCTCTCGGCGAGCCGGCGCGCGCACGTCTCGACCGAGGCGTCGATCGAGACGTCCATCGGCTCGAAGCGCACGTCCGACCCTTCCTTCCGGACCTTTGCCGCCGCCGCTTCCCCCGCCTCGCGGTCACGCGCGGCCAGGATCACCTTCAGCCCCAGCCGCGCGAGCTCGCGGCAGACCTCGAAGCCGATTCCCCGGTTGCCTCCGGTGACCAGAGCGGTCCGTGTCATAATCCCTCCTCCGCCTTCGCGGAACGGTTCTTGCAATTTTCGCGTCCGTGGATCCGTCTCGCCACCTCTTCCGCCCTCCGCCGCCGAAGCCGCTCGCGATCGCGCAGATCGCCGGCATCGCCTGCCGGGTCCCGCCGCGGGACACCGGCGGCACCGAGCTCGTGATCGCGAATCTGACCCGGGGGCTCCTCGAGCGCGGCCACCGCGTGACGCTCTTCGCCTCCGGCGATTCCCGAACGGAGGCCGAGCTCCGGTCGGTCGTCGCGCGGGCGACGCAGGACGATCCCGGCTCGAATCTCTATCTCGAACGGGAGCTCGACGTACGCAACGCCTCGGAAGCGTACGAGCGCTCGGGGGAGTTCGACGTCATCCACGCCCACTGGCCGACGTCCGCCGCGTACTTCTCCGACCGCGCCGATTGTCCGACGCTCCTCACGTTCGACTACATGGAGAGGCCCATTTACGCGTATTACCGGGAGAGGTTTCCGAAGCTCGCGTTCGCCTGCGTCTCGCGAGCGCAGGCCGAATCGCTCGACCCGACGCTGCCGGTCGTGCTCAACGGCATCGACGTGGACGCCGCGCCGTTCGGCGCGGAGCCCGGCGGCTACCTCCTGACCGTCGGCCGGCTCGTTCCCGGCAAGGGCGCGGCCGACGCGATCGAGATCGCACGGCGGGCCGGGCTTCCGCTCGTCATCGTCGGCGACGTGTCGCCGTATCTTCCGGAGAGCCGCGCATACTACGAAACCGAGATCGCCCCGCACGTCGACGGCGAGCGCGTCGTTCTCCACCGGCGCCTTCCCAACCGCCGCGTCCTCGAGCTCATGAGCGGCGCGCGGGCCTTTCTCTTTCCGATCCGGTGGGAGGAGCCCTTCGGGCTCGTCGTCGCCGAAGCGATGGCGGCGGGCACGCCGGTCGTCGCCACGCCGCGGGGATCCCTCCCCGAGCTCGTCGAGGAAGGCGTCACCGGCTGGTTGGCGGAATCGCTCGACGATCTCGCCGCCGCCGTGGGACGAGCCGCCGCGATCGACCGCGTGAACGTCCGCCGGGCCGCGCGAGCGCGCTTCGACTACCGCCGGATGGCCGCCGGATACGAAGAGCTCTACCGGCGCCTCTCCCGGCGCCGGGCGGCGCGGCGAGAGGCCGCGCGCCGTTGAAGAGCTCCGCTCCGCCGAAGGCCGGCCGGCGGAAGGCGCCGGACGGAAGCCTCCGCGCGTCGAGCGGGCAGAACCCGGCCGTCCAGGCGGCGCGGCTCGCCGAGGCGATCTCGCTGGCGCGGGGCGAGCGCGTCCTGGACCTCGGCTGCGGCCGGGCCGCGAGCTCCCTCTTCCTCGCCCGCGAATACGGCGCCGCCGTCTGGGCGGTCGACCTCGACGTGTCGCCGACTGAGAATCTCGCCGCGATCCGCCGGGCCGGGTGCGAGTCGCTCGTCTTCCCGCTGCGGGCCGACGCCCGGGACCTTCCCTTCGCCGAGGAATACTTCGACGCCGCGATCGCGATCGACTCGTACCATTATTTCGGGACGGACGACCGGTTTCTCCCCTACCTCGCCGGATTCGTCCGCTCCGGGGGCCACATCGGCGTCGCCGACGTCGCCTTCACGCGCGAGATCCCCACGGCCGATGACGCGCCGGAGTTCCTGCGGGCGACGTTCGGCGAGCACTGGTCCTTCGTCCATTCGGTCGAATGGTGGAGGAACGAGTGGGAGCGGACGGGGCTCGTCGACATCGTCGCCGCCGATCCGCTTCCCGAGAGCCGCAGGCTGCTGCAGGATTACGTGCTCGACCGCGCGGCGGCCGGCCGCAGCGACGAGATCGCGCGCGCCGCCGTCGACGACGACGAAGGGCTCCTCGTCCTGTTTCGGATCGTCGCGCGGAAGCGCTGAAACCGCCGACTATTTCGGCGGCTCGAAGTCGGAGTCGGGGATCGCCGGGTTCACCTCGATCTTCTCGAAGACGATCTCCTGCGCCGGCGTCCCGCCGAGCGGACCCGATTCGATGCGGAACGGGAACGCGAAGCCCTCGACGGGACGGTAGTCCGAGAAGAGCGACGCATTCATGCTCCGCTCCTCTCCTTCGCCGAGATCCCCTTCCCAGCGCACCTTCAGCGAGGTCGCGGCGTCGAGATCGAGATACCGAACGGCCCCGCCGGGCCGGTCGACCCGGAGCCTCCAGGCGTCCTTCCCGTCGACGACGACTTTCCCTTCGAGCGCGAGGCGAATTCCCTTCTTCTCCGGATCGACGAGAGGCCCTTCGAGGTCGGCCTGTTCCGCGGCGCTGCGCCGCTGCTCCGCCGTCATCGGCGCGGGGCCCGGCACTTTCGCGAAGGGTGAGACGGTCCAGCCGTTCCGGCCGTCGAAGGCCTGGATCCAGGCGCCCGCCGGGAACGTCATCTCGGTGCGGACCCGCGCGGGCCGCGCGAGCTCGACCGCGATCGGGACGGTGGCGCCTCCGGTGAACGCGATCCGTCCCGTCATGCGGAGCGACCGCAGCGCGCGAATCCGCTCGGCGCCGCCCGAGGCGGCGACCGCGAGGCGGACGAGCTTCTCGATCGTCATCCCCTCCGGAGTCACGGGCGATTTCGAGGCGGCGGCGGGCCGCGGCGCCGAAAGAAAAGAAGCGACGAGAACGACGGACGCGGCCAGGCGGGGGTGAAAAGCTCGGATCCCGACGCTCATGGCCGGGATGATATCCGCGGCGGGATCACCGGGTCGGCGGCTTCTCCGTCACGGTCCGCCGGAGCTTCCACCGGCGGAGCGCCGTTTCCGCGACCTCGATGGTCCGGCGCTCGCCCGGCGCGACGTCGAACGAGAACGGCACTTCCCGTCCGTGCGGGTCGCAGCGGAAGACGACCGAATGCCGCCCCGGCAGGACCGCGACGAACCCGCTTTCCCGAACGATCTTCGCCCGTTCGACCGCCTCGCCGAATCTCCCCTGCTCTTCCTTGACGAGCGTCGCCATGGCCCTCCCGTCGAGGGAGCATTCGCACGCCAGGCGCGCCGACTCGCCGATGAAGGTCGCGCGCACGCGAAGCTCCGCCTCCGCCGCGGAGGCCCCGGGAGCGGGCGCCGCGCCGTCCCGGCCCGGCTCCGCCGAAGCCTCCGGACCCGACGTCCGCGCGGTCCCCCTTCGGCATGCGATCGCGGCCTCGAGCACGCTCGCGGGGAGGATGCGCGAGAGGTCGGCGGCGTTGCCGGCGTCGACCTCGAAATCGACGCAGTCGCGCTCGACGATCGCCTTCATCACGGCCGGATCGACCCCTTCTTTCGCCATCGCGACGAGCTGGGCGCGCGTGACCGGGGCGGCGGAAGCGGCGGCGGCGAGGCCGACAAGGCCGAGGACGAGCGCGGTCTTCATGGCCGCCGATCCTAACTCCCTCTCCGTGAAGTTCCGGTTAAGATCGAAACTCGGAGGATCGCATGGCGCTTCTCGAGATCGGCGACGGGGCCCCCGACTTCAGGACGGTCGACCAGGACGGCGAGCCGGTGAAGCTCTCCGATCTGCGCGGAAAGAAGGTGGTCCTGTATTTCTACCCGAAAGACGACACGCCCGGCTGCACGAAGGAGGCCTGTTCGTTCCGCGACGCCTGGAGCGCTTTCCGGAAGCGGAAGATCGAGGTCCTCGGCGTGTCCGCGCAGGACGAGAAGTCCCACCGAAAGTTCGCGGAGAAGTTCTCGCTGCCGTTCCGCCTGCTCGCCGACCCCGAGAAGAAGATCGTCCAGGCGTACGGCGTCTGGGGCGAAAAGAGCCTCTACGGCCGGAAGTTCATGGGCACGAACCGCGTGACCTACCTGATCGACGAGAAAGGGAAGATCGCGGCGGTCTGGCCGAAGGTCAAGCCCGAGGACCACGCCCGGGACGTCCTCGCCGCGGCCGGCTAGTCGGGCGGGTCCGGGGACGTCCCCTCTTTCGTTCTTTCGTCCCGGGTCCGTCGACGTCCGGGATTAAGGCGGCGCATGCCGATGTTTCGGCATGGCAGAATTCCCGGGCGGCTCCGGCCGCGAAAGGAAGGAACCGTGCGCAAAGTCCTCCTCGTCGTCTCTCTTCTCGCATTCGCCGCCGCGGCGGGCGCTGCCGCGGCGAAGCCCCGCCTCGAAAAGGCGACCTTCGCCGGAGGCTGCTTCTGGTGCACCCAGCACGACTTCGAGGAGATCCCCGGAGTCTTCTCCGTGACCGCCGGCTACACCGGAGGACACGTGCCGAATCCGACCTACGAGCAGGTCGGAACACACACGACGGGGCACGCGGAGGCCGTCGAGGTGCTCTTCGACCCGGCGAAGATCACGTACCGCCAGCTCGTCGACCGCTTCTGGAAGCTCGTCGACCCGACGACGGAAGACCGTCAGTTCTGCGACTGGGGCGGAATCGGAGGCCCCTACCGATCCGAGATCTTCTACCATTCCGAAGAGCAGAAGCGCGACGCTCTCGAATCGAAGGCGGAGATCGAGCGCACGAAGAAGTTCAAGGAACCGATCGTGACGAAGATCACGCCGGCCGGCCCGTTCTACCGCGCCGAGGAATACCACCAGGATTACTGGAAGAAGAACCCGGCCGCGTATCACCGGTACCGCGATGGTTGCGGGCGCGACGCGCGGCTGCGGCAGCTCTGGGGAAAGTCCTGACGTAGCCTCGCGGATCTGCGCCCGGAAAATCCGGGGATCCGGACACGCGGCCGGCGGCTCGCGACGGCTCCTCGGGCGATCGAGCCGGACTCACCTCGGCAGAATCGCGACGACGCGGAGCGGCGCTCCCGAGCCCCCCGCGATCTTCATCGGAAGCGCGATCACCCAGAAGCCGGTCTCCGGGAGGGCGTCGAGGGCGGCGAGGTTCTCGAGGCCGGGCACGTTCTCGCCGAGAACGGTCCGGTGGACGATGAAGTCGGTCGAGGGCCCGTAGTCGATGCTCGCGGTATCGACGCCGATCGCGCCGGCCCTCCGTTTCCCCACGAGATATTCGGCGGCTTCGCGGCCGTACGAGGGGAAATGGAGGTTCGTGATCCGTCCCGGGGTGTCGTCGCCCAGATACGCCTTGCGGTCCGGCCAGCGGGAGGACCAGCCGGTCCGCAGGAGGACGATCGCTCCGGTCGGAACGGGGCCGTGCTTCCTCTCCCAGGCGCGGACGTCTTCGAGCGACAGCCGGTAGTCGCGATCCGCGGCCGCTTTCGCCGCGACGTCGATCACCACGCCGGGGCCGACGAGCTGACGGACCGGGATCTGGTCCACCGTCCGCTTTCCCTCGGAGAAATGGATCGGCGCGTCGAGATGCGTGCCTCCATGCTCCGGAGCGCAGAAGTCGTTGGCCGCGTAGAAGTATCCGGCCGCGCTCTTTCCGAAGGACTCGCGGTGGAGCACGAAACCCGACGGCGCGTTGGGCCAGTAGATCGTCTTCTCGTCGAAGGGATGCGTGAGGTCGACGATCTTCGAAGCCGACAGGTTGACCGGGACGCCGGTCGGGGGCCGGCGCGCGGCGCGAGCTCCCGACGCGAACGTGAGAAGGGCGGCGATCGCAGCGATTCGAGTCTTCATGGTGCCCTCCCGGGCCCGAAATGATAGCGCGTTGATCCAAATGAATCAGGTAATCGCGACGCGGCGGCGCTATTTATTTCCCATGCGCTGAAACTAGCGCACTCCGGGTTCCTCTCCTTCCTCTCCGCCCCCTCCTGTCGAGAACCGGGAGGGGGCGGACCTTTAGTCGGAAGCGCTCACGACCGTGAGGGCTTCCGACTAAATCCTGAGGGAGCCCGCGGGCGCGCAGCGCCGGCGAACGAACGACCGAAGGATTTCCTCAACCGACGCGCTCACGACCGTGAGCGCCCGTCTTCGCCGGGGCTTCGGCGGGTGGACTGCGGACGGTATCGAACCCCTCATTCTCTTCGCGCGGTCGCCCAGAGGTATTGCGTGGCCGCGCCTTCCGTGCGCTCGACGCGAAACCCCGCGCGCTCGAGCTCGCGGCGGAGGCGGCGGTCCGAGAAAACGACCCCCGACCACGAGTCCGCCGCGTAACGGCGGTACCACTGCCGGCTCCGCCCGTCGACGTTCGCGCGAAAGACGCCGCCGGGCTTGAGGACCCGCCCGGCCTCCCGGAAGTACGTCCGGATGAACTTCAGCCTCGGCACGTGCTGGAAGACGAGATGCGAGTAGACGAAGTCGGCGCATCCGGAAGGCACGCCGGCCAGCGACCCGTCGAAGCGGAGGAGCTCGACGTTTCCGCAGCCGGCGCAGAATTCGCGGGCGCGGTCGAGCATCTCGGACGAAAGGTCGCCCGCGTAGACCTTCTTCACGCGCGGCGCGATCGCGCGCGCGAGCCGTCCGATCCCGCAGCCGATCTCGACGACGACGGCGTCCGGCGGGAGCGAGACGCCGCGGAGGACTTCGTCGTCGAGCTCGCGTCGGCCCGACGCCTCGAAGGCGTCGGGAGACCCGGCGGCCTCCCGGCGGATGTAGAGGAGCGCGTCGCGGCGCGCCCTTTCGTCCCAGTCGGCGGCCATCGACGCCCGGCGGCGCAGGAGCCGCATCGGAAGCGAACGGGTGAAAGGGACGTCGCGCATTCCCTTCACATTAGCAGGTCCGCCGCGCGGGGTCGGCGCCGTGTCCGGCACCGGAAATGCACCCTATAATGGGGTTTTCGTCGCACGGGCGACGGAGGTGGCGATGGGGCTTCGGAAAATCGCGACGTTCGACGACTGGATCGACAACTTCCGGCAGTGGAAGAGCGACATCGGACTGAAGTTGCCCGAAGAGTTCGACGAGTTCCCGTTCGAAGCCAAGTTCGGCGAGCTCAAGTCGGCCGAGATCGAGTACGGCGACTTCGCCGGCGCCCGGAAGTGGGACCGCGTCACGCAGATCCCGCTCCAGCCGGTCCGGGACGCGCTCCTGAACTTGATCGTGTACCAGGGGGACACGGAGTTCGCCTCGGTCGAGCAGCAGCGCCATCTCCTCGAGAGCGCGCCCTCCTCGTACGATCTCGACTCCGCGTGCCGGATCATGGTCGAGGAGATGCGCCACGGCTGGCAGATGTGCAACCTGCTGGTGACCCATTTCGGCGAGACCGGCAAGATCGAGGCGCGCAAGCTCCTCGAGCGCCGCGCGTGGGACAACAACCGCCTGCTCGGCTCTTTCAACGTCAACGTCGACCACTGGCTCGATTTCTTCACGTACACGGAGTTCGTCGACCGCGACGGAAAGTTCCAGCTCAACATGCTCTCGACCTCCGCGTTCGCGCCGCTCGCGAAGTCGATGGGCCCGATGCTCAAGGAGGAGGCCTTCCACCTCGGCACGGGGCACATGGGGCTCCAGCGCGTGATCCAGCGCGGCGTCGTCCCGCTGCCGATCGTCCAGCGATACGTCAACAAGTGGGTGCCGACCGCCTACGACCTCTTCGGGACCGACCACTCCTCGTCCGCGCAGTGGCTCTACGTCTGGGGCCTCAAGGGGCGCTACGACGAGGCGAAGCAGGAGACGGAGGCGGACAAGGAGCATCTCAACGAGACGTCGCGCGGCCAGTACTTCCAGGAGGTCGCGCAGCTCATCGGACAGCTCAACCGCCTCGTACCGGAAGGACAGCCGAAGCTGACTTCGCCGGATCTCAAGTTCCACCGGGCCATCGGGGACTTCCGGGATGGCCGATACTCGGTGACGGGCGAGGAGCTCTCCCCCGAGGAGTACGCCGCCCACGTCGCGGAGGTGCTG
>DATFVB010000317.1 GCA_035260525.1 Thermoanaerobaculia bacterium | reverse complement strand
TCCCGAGCTCGTGATCCGCGGCTCGGTCGACCGGCTCACTCCCATTCTCATGACGGCGCTGGTGACGGCGCTGGCGCTCGTGCCTCTCGTCGTGAGCGGGACCCGGGCCGGGCAGGAGATCGAGCATCCGATGGCCGTCATCATCGTGGGAGGCCTGCTGTCGTCGACCATCCTCAACCTTCTCGCCATGCCGGCGTTCTATCTCCGCTGGGGCGTCGCGAAAGGGACTCTCCCACCGGGTTCCGTCCGTCATCCGAGCGGGAAGGAGATACGGTAGATAGCGGGGCCAGGATGAGAGACCGCCGGCCTCCTGGGTCATTGCCGCCGAGGTTTGGAATGGGAGTCGGTCGAGAGGGAGGAGTGTCTCGCGGCGTCCGGGGTCGGCGCCGCGCAGCGACAGCGGGGCCGAGGTATACGCTTCGTCTCGGTATTCCGAGGGCGAGGAGCTTTCATGTCGAAAAAGAATCCGGGCTGCGTATTCTGTGAGATCGTCGCGGGCCGTGCGCCGGCGCATGTCGTGGAGGAGGACGAGTCGTCCCTCTGCCTGCTCGACATCAACCCGCTGTCGGAGGGGCACTGCCTGGTCATCTCGAAGAGACATGTCCCGTGGTGGCACGACCTGAGCGAAGACGATGCCGTCAACCTCTTCCGAATGGCGAGACGTGTGGCCCGCCGCCTCGGGAAGGCCTACGCCCCGGACTTCGTGTGTCTCTATGCCCGTGGCCGCCGCATCCCGCACACGCATCTCTTCCTGGTGCCGAGTCGGAAAGGCGACGTTCTCGACGGTTTTTTCAATGCGCTGGAGCGGTTTCAGGAATCGCCGCAGGACCTTGCGGCGCTCAAAGAGAGTTCGCGCTTGCGGGAGGCCGCCGACAAGATTCGTGGGGCCCGCCGGTAGTCGGCCGCGTCGCCGAGAAATACGGCCGCGTCGGGCGCCTCGGACGACAGGGCGGGGAGCGTTTCCCGGTTTTGGCGCGGAGCGCTTCATCGGCAATCCCCCGCCGGTCGTCCGCCGTGAGATGAGGACGCCGAGCAGCGCCGGGCGAATCCAGAACGCCCCGCCACCCCTGTCTGCTCCGGGCTCAGGACTCCGTCACGTGAGGGAGGGGTTCGGTCCTGTCCATGTGCCGGCTGTACTTGACGACGTTCACGTCGGAGATCGCGACGAGGCATCCCTCGGTGACGATCGATTCGAGCGCGTGGAGGAGGGCATGCACCTTTTCCTCGGTGTCGATGATCACGACCGAGATCGGGGCATCGGACGAGAAGACGCCCGCCTTGTGCCGCCGCTTGTGGGCGCCGTATCCCTCGATCGCCCGATAGACGGTGGCGCCCGCGATGTCGAGAGCCTTGGCGCGTTTCAGGATCGCGCGGTAGAGAGGCTCGCCCTCCCACTTGTCGTCGTCGCCGATGTGGATCCGAAGCATCTTCGCCTGGCCTTCGAGCTTCATGAGCGGCGCCTCCGTTTCCGATTTCTCCTCTCCCTTGATCGGGGAGGCCCTGTAGACGCGGACGGTTTCGACCTCGACCAGACCCTCGTCGACGAGGTCGAGAACGTCGGGCAGCACCGCCTCGATCTTCTCGCGGTGGTCGATCGCCTCGATGCGGATCGGCAGATCCTCGGAGAGGCGAAGGATGGCGGTCGTGTGCATGACCCCGTGTCCGCCGTATCCGGCGAGACCCCGGACGGCCGAGGCTCCGGCGATCCCTTTCTTCTGGAGGAGGAAGAGCAGGACCTCGTACAGGGGCTTTCCCCCGCGATGGTCCGACTCGCCAATGTAGATGACGAGCTTCCGAAACTCTTCGCCGTCGAGGGGCATCGCCTCACCTCCTCAGAACCGGACCGCCAGGCGGCTGCCCAGCCAGACCGCCAGGAACCCCACGATCACCGACCCGACGAGATTGACCCCGGCGAGCCAGAAGCCCCCTGCCGCGGCGAGCCGCTCCGATTCGTACTCGAACGTGGAGAAGGTCGTGTAGGCGCCGACGAAACCGACCGCGACGAAGAGCCTCCAGCGAGGGTCGAGGGCGATCCGCTCCGTGGCGATCGTCAGAAAGAGGCCGAGAACGAAGCTTCCCGTGACGTTGATGACGAACGTCGCCACGGGGAATTGCCCCCGATAACGCGACGAGATCCACCCGCCGACCGCGTATCGCGCGATCGCGCCGAGAAAGCCTCCCGCTCCCACGTAGATCCATTTCATTCGGCGTCCGGCTCGCGGGAATAATACAAGATTTCATGGGCGAGGGCCGCCATTCGGTCGAGGATCGGGTCGAGACGTTCCGCATACCAGTCCGGAGGCGGACCGTAGCGGCGCACCGCGCGGCTCTGGGAATCGATCAGATCGGCCCAGATCTTCGAAGAATAGGCGCGAAGCTCTCCTCGGACGTTCGGCGCGCGTTCGGGCAGGTCGAACCGGGCCATCAGCTCCCGCGCGGACGCCTCGAGCTCGCCGACGCGGCGTCGGATCGCCCGGGCGTTCCCGGCCGAGAGGGCCTTCTCGCGGGGTTGCTCCTCGTCGCGTCCCAGAAGGTCGGCGGCAAGGGAAGCGAAATCGATCACTTCGAGAAGAGTGCTGCGGAGAGCCTGGGCGTGGGGGCCTCTCAGCTCCTTCGGCGCCGCGCTCATGCCGGTCTCAGGCCTTCGACGAGGGACTCGACGCGGCGGAGCCGTTCGTCCATCGGAGTATCGGCGGCCCGCGAGGTCAGGAGCGTCTGCTCGAATCGCCGCGCGAGCTCCTCCTCGCCTTCGATCGCCCCGGAAAGGGCTTCATGGAGGAACGATTCGCCCTTCGTCAACAGTTCGAATCGCACGCGGCCGCCGTTGCGTAAGTAGAAATCTTCCGCCTGCCCTTGCGCGCGGCGGCGGAGCAGTCGCCGCGCGAGCCGGCGCGGCGAGTGGAGAACGAGAAAGTCGGTCGTGGCCTCGAGCTGGCAGCGCACGTCGACCGACGAGAAGTCGAACCGTGCGCCCCGCGGAAGGTCCGGCTGGGGTCCGCGCCAGGGCTCGGACAGCCGAAACGCTTCCCCCAGGGTCCGGTAGAGCTCATGCCGGAGCTCGTCGCTCTCCTCGCGGACGAGCAGCGCAATCGCGGCGAGCCCCTCGGCGAAAGATTGGGAGGAGTCGTCGACGAAGGCCCGGAATCGCTCGACGGTGCGGATCTCGACCATGCTTGCGAGCTCGCGGTCGTAGTCACGGTTCGGGAGCGATTCGAGCTTCGCCGCCGCGGCCGCCACCTCGTGCGGTATCTCGCGCAGCGCCGCCTTCTTGAAGAGCGCGAACGCGTCGTCGTAGGCCGAGAGAAGCCGATCGAAGCGGCCCTTCAGGACGGCCCGGCGGTCGTCGCGGCGGTTCCGCACTCGCGCGACGGCGTCTCGGAGAATCTCGATCCGTCTGCGCCGCTCCTCGTCTTCGAGGCGGGCGGCGTCGGCGGCGAGCCGAAGCTCGAACGCCTCCTCCGACGCCAGGCGCGAGAGGACCGTCCGGGCGGCCGCCTCCCGGGCGGCCTCGCGATCCTCGCGCAGGAAGCGATCGAGCTCGCGCCGGAAGCGCTCGAATCGCTCGTCGGCCCCGCCGCCTTCGGCCGCGGTCCGGGCCGAGAGCGGGAAGATCGCCGCACCCGAGAAGCCCTGCCGGACGAGCGCTCCGCGGACGAATTCGACGACCTCGGCGAGCTCGCTCTCGGTCAGGAGATCCGATCGGTTGACGACGAAGAAGAATCGGGCGACGTGGCGGCGGAGGGTCTTCAGGAACTCGATCTCGGCCTCGCCGATCGGCTGGTCGGCCGCCAGCACCACCACTGCGGCGTCGACGTCGCCGAGGGCGGCGAGCGCGGCCCGGGTGTTGTGCAGATGGGCGCTTCCCGTTCCCGGGGAATCCAGGAGGTCGGCGCAACGAAGGAGCGGGGCACAGACCCAAACCTCCGCGAATGCCACGTCCTTGACGTTCTCGGGGTTGCCCTTCTCCGTCGAGAAGTCGGCCAGATCTGCGGGCGCGATCGAGCGGATTTCGCCCGACCGGAGCGTCACGCGAGCCGAAGGCGAGTCGCCCCAGCGGGCGAGGATCGGTATGGCCGTGGTGGGGAGAGCGCCGACCGGGAGAACCGGAGCGCCGAGAAGGGCGTTGCCGAGAGTCGATTTCCCCCGCTTGAACTCCCCGATGAGCGCGAGACGGAATTTCTCGTTTCGGAGCCGCTCCGAAAGACGGCAGGCCTCGTCGCGCCGGTGCGGGGCGAGGTCGGGGATCACGGCGTCGAGACGATCGACGATGGCGTCGGGACCGGTGACGATGGACGGACCAGCCTGCATTCGGATCTCCGACGTTGCAGGAGTCATCAGCCCGTCAGTGGGCGGTTTCGGCGAACTCCATCGCCGGGACAGGAGAATACCACGAAGACGCTCTTGTTCACCCGTTCGGGATCGTGACAGAATGCCGGCGGCAACGGAACTGTTTTCACTTTCGTCAACGGGAGAGCGAATCGTCGAATGAGCGCGGAGAAGCGATCGGTAGTGGTGACCGGCGGGACGCGGGGGATCGGCAAGGCGATCGCGCGCCGGTTCGCGCGCGAGGGGTGGAGCGTCCTCATCTCGGGCCGGACGCTCGAGAGCGTGCGCAACGCGACCGCGGCGTTCCAGAAGGACGGTCTCGCCGTCGAGGGGAAGTCGTGCGACTCCCGCAAGGAAGACGACGTGCGGGAGCTCGTCGAGTTCGCGGGGGAGCGTTTCGGGCGCCTCGACACCCTCGTCAACAACGCCGGCATCGGCATATTCGACAACGTGATCGACATGGATCCGAAGGACTTCCGGGCCGTCATCGAGACGAATCTCTTCGGGCCGTTTTACGCGATCCGGTACGCCGCGCCGATCATGAAGAAGAACGGCGGCGGTTTCATCGTCAACATCGGATCGCTCGCGTCGATCAATGCCTTCACCGGCGGCTCGGCCTACAATGCCTCGAAGTTCGGACTCCTCGGCCTGTCCGACTCGGCGATGCTCGACCTCCGGCACGAGGGGATCCGGATCGCCATCGTCATGCCCGGCTCCGTCGCGACGGACTTCGGCGGCGAGCCGGCGGGCGCCGACGACTCCTGGAAGCTCGCCCCCGACGACGTCGCGCAGGCCGTCTTCGAACTCGTGCGTTTCCCCGACCGCGCCATCCCGTCGCGGATCGAGCTGCGCCCCTCGCGTCCGCCTCGAAAGGGCTGATCCACGCCCCGCCGCGCGCCGAAAGCGGCCGGGCGGCGGAAGTTTTGCATCCGAAACGTTGTTTCCGTAACGGGAAGCCCTCGTGCCGCGTTTACCCGGGGCGTTTCCACGGAGGGCTCGCGGGCGGTCGCCGGGGCGGGCGGGCAGTAGCCTTCCCGACGACGCCGTCAATCCGGACATCAGAGGAGGCGAAGGAGTGAAGAAGAGCCGGATCGGGTTGTTGATCGCGCTCGCGGCGGCGGCGGTCGTCGTCGCGGTGGTGCTCGCGCGCCGGCGCGATGCGCCGGAGAAATACCGCACCGCGAAAGTCGACCGGGGAGACGTCACGATGTCCGTCTCGGCGACCGGCGCGATCTCGGCGGTGACCACCGTGCAGGTGGGGAGCCAGGTCTCCGGGATCATCGCGAAGCTCTACGCGGACTTCAACAGCCGGGTGAAGAAGGGACAGCTCCTCGCCGAGCTCGACCCGACGCCGTTCGAACAGACGATCGAGCAGCGGCGCGCGGACCTCCAGAAGGCGCAGGTCGACGCGGGAAACGCGAAGGTCGCCTTCGGCCGGCAGCAGCGGCTCCAGCAGCAGGGTCTCGCCTCCCAGGCCGACTACGACAATGCCAAGGCGGCCGCCGATGCGGCGGCGGCGCAGGTCAACCTCGCGCGCGCCGCGCTCGCCCAGGCGGAGACGAACCTCAAGTATTCCAAGATCGTGTCGCCGATCGACGGCGTCGTCGTCAACCGCGCCTACGACGTGGGCCAGACGGTCGCAGCCTCGTTCCAGGCGCCGACGCTCTTCACGATCGCTCAGGATCTCACGAAGATGCAGGTCCAGGCGGACGTCGACGAGGCGGACATCGGCCGGGTGCGAATCGGCCAGCCGGTCCGGTTCACCGTCGACGCCTATCCCGACCGCGTCTTCCGCGCGATGGTGTCGCAGATCCGCCTGAACGCGACCGTCAACCAGAACGTCGTGACGTACCCGGTGATCGTCGCCGTGGACAACCCCGACGAGCAGCTCCGGCCGTCGATGACGGCCAACATCACGATCGACGTGGCGACGGACCGCGGCGTGCTCCGTATTCCGAACGCGGCGCTCCGGTTCAAGCCCTCTCCCTCCGAGGAGGGAGGGCGCGCGGGGCGCGCCGGGAACTCCGGAGCGGGGCCTGCCGCCGGCGCCGGCGGCGCTCCGGCGCGACCGACGCTCGCGGGATCGCTCCCGCGGACCGGCCGGCGCGAGAACGGCCCGACCGTGTACCTGCTCCAGGCGGACGGGACGCTCAAACCCGCGCGGGTGCATCCGGGAATCACCGACGGGCAGTACACCGAGATCCAGCCCGGCGACCTCCGCGAAGGAGACCTCGTCGTGACCGGGCTCGTCACGGCGAAGGGCCCGTCGCAGGCCGGTCCGCGCATGAGGTTCTGATGGCGGAGGTCATCCGCGTCGCCGATCTCGTGAAGATCTACCGGATGGGGGACGTCGAGGTCCGGGCGTTGAACGGCGTGTCGCTCGCGGTCCAGAACGGCGAGTTCATCGCGGTGATGGGTTCGTCGGGCTCCGGGAAGTCGACGTTCATGAACATCGTCGGCTGTCTCGACCGGCCGACGTCGGGGAAATACTGGCTCGACGGCGAGGACGTCTCGGAGCTGTCCCGCGACGAACGCGCCGAGATCCGGAATGCGAAGATCGGCTTCGTCTTCCAGTCGTTCAATCTCCTGTCGCGCACCTCGGCGCTCGAGAACGTCGAGCTGCCGCTCCTCTACGCCCGGGACACCCACGCGGCCGACCATCGCGCCGAGAAGGCGCGGAGCTGCCTCGCCATGGTCGGTCTGGCGGGCCGCGAGGATCATTTTCCGAACCAGCTCTCCGGGGGGCAGCAGCAGCGCGTCGCGATCGCACGGGCGATGATCAACGACCCGGCGATCGTTCTCGCGGACGAGCCGACGGGGAACCTCGACTCGCGCACGTCGGAGGACGTGATGGCGGTGTTCCAGGAGCTGAACGCGCGCGGCAAGACGATCGTGCTCATCACGCACGAGCCGGACATCGCGCAGTTCGCCCGCCGGATCGTCGTGTTCAAAGACGGCCGGGTGCTCAGCGACGAGTCGGTCGCGCAGCGGCGCGCGGTCGCCGCCGAAAGCGCGGCGGCGGGGAGGAGCGCATGAAACGGTTCATGATGATCCTGAAGGTCGGTCTCCAGGCGATCCTCCGCAACAAGCTGCGATCCGCGCTGACGATGCTCGGGATCATCATCGGTGTCGGTTGCGTGATCGCGATGATCGCGATCGGCGCCGGAGCCTCCCGTTCGATCCAGTCCCAGATCCAGTCGCTCGGCTCGAACTTCGTCATGATCTTCCCGGGAGCTTCGACCCAGAGCGGTGCCCACATCTTCAGCGATCAGTCGTTCCTGACCGAGGAAGACGCGAACGCGATCAAGGCGGACTGCCCGTCGGTCGCCTACATGTCCCCGGGCGTCCGCGCGAGCGGTCAAATCGTCGCCGGCGAGACGAACTGGGCCACGCAGATCCAGGGAGTCGGCGTCGAGTGGCCCCTCGTTCGCACCTGGAACACCGTGCAGGGCGCGTTTTTCACGGACTCGGACGTGCGCGCCGCCGCGAAAGTCTGCGTTCTCGGCGGCACCGTCGCCGACAACCTGTTCCCGGCGGGCGACGCGGTCGGCCAGATGATCCGCATCAAGAACGTGCCGTTCAAGGTGGACGGAGTCCTCGAGAAGAAGGGCGGATCGATGATGGGGGACCAGGACGACCTCGTCGTCGTGCCCTACACGACCGCGATGAAACGCCTGTCGGGCAAGACCAAGCTGAACGTGATCTACGTGTCGGCGACGTCCGTCGACACGGTCGCGCAGGCGCAGACCGAGATCGACGCGCTGCTGCGGCAGCGCCATCACATCGCGCCGGGCCAGGATTCCGACTTCACGATGCGCTCGCAGCAGGAGTTCGCGGCGATGTCCGAGCAGTCGTCGAAAACGCTGTCGATGCTGCTCGCGTCCGCCGCCGCGATCTCGCTGCTCGTCGGCGGAATCGGGATCATGAACATTATGCTCGTCTCCGTCACGGAGCGGACGCGGGAGATCGGGATCCGGATGGCGATCGGCGCGAAGGGGAGCCATGTGCTCGTGCAGTTCCTGATCGAGGCGATCACGCTCGCGGTGTTCGGCGGTTTGATCGGCATCGGACTCGGGGTGGGCGCCTCGACGTTCGTTTCGAAGAAGGCGGGGCTCCCCGTGCACATCGCGCCGGAGTCGATCGCGCTCGCGTTCGGGTTCGCGGCGGGGATCGGGATCTTCTTCGGGTTCTACCCGGCGCGGAAGGCCTCGCGGCTCGATCCCATCGAAGCGCTGCGGTACGAGTAGGGGGGGGCTGGGGCGGCCGGCGCGGGTCCTGTCGCGGCTCCGCCTCCGGTGGCGCCGCGCGGCGCATGCCGAGGACTTTGTTACGAGGCCGATGCGCGGCGCGCGGACGCCAGGAGGCGGAACCGCGCCACCCGCGCAGAAAGCCCGTTCCGGGAGGAGAGCATTCTTCATCGAGCCGTTCGGCGACGCGGTTGAACCACTTCGAACGGGGTGTTTGTGAGGAGGCGGTGCTTCGCACCGCGGTGGAGGGTTTGAGCGGGTTTTACCCGGCGCGGAAGGCCTCGCGGCTCGATCCCATCGAAGCGCTGCGGTACGAGTAGGGGGGGCTGGGGCGGCCGGCGCGGGTCCTGTCGCGGCTCCGCCTCCGGTGGCGCCGCGCGGCGCATGCCGAGGACTTTGTTACGAGGCCGATGCGCGGCGCGCGGACGCCAGGAGGCG
>DATFVB010000316.1 GCA_035260525.1 Thermoanaerobaculia bacterium | reverse complement strand
GCGCACGCGCCCGTATTCCCTCGATGTATCGCGGCGGCCGTTACGGAGTGAGGGGGAAAGCTTCTTCCGCGTCCGAGTCCCCCGTAACGTTGTCCGTCCCGCTCAGCCACCCGTAGAACGAGGTCCCGGCCGAGCCCGAGTACTCGATCCGCCCGCCGTCCGATCCGACCTGCGCGCCGGCGTTGCCGACGATCAGGAGCCGGTGGTCGCCGACCGGCAGCTGGAGCTTCCGGATCGCGCCGACCCGGTCGCGGAACGTCAGCACGACCGTCCCCGCCGTTCCGCGGTTGTAGAGGAAGAGCGTCCGGTGAAGGCGCGCGTCGGAGCCGACGAGGAACCGGCCGGCGGTCGAGCCCGCCGTCACCGGCCGCGCCGCCGACGCGAAGTCGCCCGCGGAGGTGCGGTTCGCGAAACGCACGACGACGTCGACCGCGACCGCGCTCTTGACGACGATGCTGCCGAATCCGAGCGCCGGGTTCTCGTAGGGCACGACCGCGGTGCCGCCCGCGGGAACCGTCACGATCGACTCCGAGGGCGCGTCGCCGGACGCGGGAAACCAGTCCAGCGTCACTGGCGCGGCGCCGCCGGACGGGTTCGCCAGCAGGAGCTCGCTGACGACCGTCCCGCCGAGGGCCGCGAACGCCGGCGCCGACCCCGCGACGGGGACGACGACGTCGGTCCGGGGGACGACCGCCAGCTCGACGGCAGCGTCTCCGGTCGACTGGTAGAGCGTCGCGTAGGGGAAAAGATCGCCCGAGGAGACGTCGAAGGTCACGTAATCGCCCGATTCGGCGGCCGCGCCGAACGCGGCGAACGCCGGGTTGTACTCCTGGCGGTTGTTCGACGGAAGGAAGAACGGGAAGCTCCCGCGGATCGTCCCGTCCGCGCCGTGAAGGGTCGCCGTCCCGGTCGCGCCGGTCGGCGAGAAGATCCCGAGGATCGAGATCTCCCCCGGCTGGGTCTGCAGGAAGACGGCTCCCGAGGAGCCGGGCGCGAGCGCCGAGCCGGTCCCCTGCGCGTTCAGCGCGAACCCGTAGGTCCCGCCGTCGGGGCGCACGACGTAGGTCCGGGAAAGCGCGTCGGCGTTGCCCGCGTCGGCGGCCGGGGGGGTGAAGACGAGCGAGCCGAAGGCGTCGCCGGCGTTCAGCTGCGACGCCCCGAGAGCGTCGGAAACCGTGAGGGTGACGTTCGGGCCGAGCGAGAACGACTTCGAGAACGGCGGCGGAACGGGAGTGGCGTAGAACGTCGCCGCCAGCGCGCCGCTCGGCGCCGCTCCGTCGTACAGCACGAAATCCGTCCGGATCGTTCCGCTCTTCGAGTTGATCGCGAGCGGCACCACGAGATCCGCCGCGTTGGCCGACGGGAGCAGCGTGAACTCGACGAGCGCCCCGCGCACGCCGGAGACGATCTTTCCGTTGACCGGCAGGATCGAGTACGACGTGCTCGTCGGGAGGAGCGTGCCGCTCGGAAGCGTGAACCGCGAGATCCCCTCCTTCGGAGTGGCCGCCGCGATCGAGGCGTCCGGGGGATCGTCGGCGCTCGCGAACGAAAGCGGCGTCAGGGTCGTCGACCGAACGCGCGCCGCCGGCTCCGGGAGCGCGACGAGCGTGCTCGTCACCGGAGTCGTCTGGATCGTCACCTTCGGCGCCAGGTTCGTGTCGACCACGACGAACCGGCCGTCCCCTCCGGAGGGATCGGTTTCGACGGCGTAGATGAAGTTCCCCTGCAGGAAGAAATGCGTCGGGTCGAGCAGGTATCCCGCTCCGAACCGGTCGTACTGCCCCGTCGCGAGGTTGAGCCGGGCGACCGAGCCGCCGGCCACGACTTCGGCGACGTAGACGTTTCCCGCGCCGTCGAGCGTCGGCTGGGTGGGCTCCGACTGGGTTTTCGCCGGATCGAAGGGCTGCCAGGCGGTTTCGACGAGCGTCGCCGGGTCGATCCGGACGATCCGGCTGTTGCCGAAGTCGGTGAGATAGAGCATCCCGTCGTCGCCGGCGACGAGGCCGGAATACGCGAAGGAGGCCGGGCCGCGGTAGGCGGCGACCTCGAGCGTGTTCAAGTCGACGTGGATGAGCGAGCCCTGCGACATCGCGATCCAGACGGTCCCGTCCGGCTCGCGCACGAAGCCCGCGGGCTTTGAGACGGGCAGGATCCACTCGGTCATCTGGTTCGTCACGGTGTCGAGCTTGCCGAACACCGATTCGTTCAGATCGATCCCGCTCGTGCCGTTCTCGACGAACCAGATGTCGGTGCCGTCCACCTCGAAGTCGGAGGGGTTCGCGCCGATCGACCGGTACGGGTTGGCGTAGTCGCGGGAACGGACCGGCCATTCCGTGATCGCGTCGTCCTTGTAGAACGCGATCCGGTCGGCGTTGGACTCGAGGAACCAGATGCCCCCGGACGCCGGGACGAGCCGCGGGCCGTTGGCGAACGTGGTCTGGTCCTTGAAATCGTTCGTGTCGTGCTTCTGGAGGGGATGCACCACGGCGCCGACACCGAAGATCGAGCCCTGGGCGGCGGCCGCGAGCGGGCAGAGGATGACCATGAGGGTGACCAGTTTTTTCACCGGCAGATTCTAACCGAATCGACGCCACGGAAAGTTGCGCCGCCGTCCTCTGTCGGGGACGGGAGGGGCACGGCGGCGCCGGCATATGATTTGCGGTGGACCGCTTCATGGCGCCGGCATCGTCTCTCGCCGAGATCCTGAAAGCCCGGACGGCTCCGGCGGCTCCGGCGCTCGTCCGCGATCTCGGCGACGGCCGTCTCCGCTGCCTCGCGTGCGGCCACCGCTGCCCGATCCCCGAAGGCGCCGTCGGCGTCTGCAAGGTCCGGTACAACGAGAAGGGCGTCCTCCAGGTCCCGCGGGGATACGTCGGCGCGTTGCAGTGCGATCCGATCGAGAAGAAGCCGTTCCATCACGTCATCCCCGGAGCGCTCGCGCTCTCCTTCGGAATGCTCGGCTGCGACCTCCACTGCGCGTACTGTCAGAACTGGTTCACGTCCCAGACGCTCCGAGACGCCAACGCCACGGCGCCGCCCCGCGACGTCGACCCGGCCGAGCTCGTGCGGATCGCCCGCGAGCTCGGGGCGCCGGTCCTCGCCTCGACGTACAACGAGCCGCTCATCACGTCGGAGTGGGCCGTCGAAGTGTTCACGGCCGCCCGGGCGCAGGGACTGCGGGGCGCGTACGTCTCCAACGGAAACGCGACTCCCGAGGTGCTCGAGTACATCCGGCCCTGGGTGGACTTCTACAAGGTGGATCTCAAGTCGATGCGCGACAAGCACTATCGCGAGCTCGGCGCCGTGCTCGACAACGTGCTCGACTCGATCCGGCGCGTGCACGCCCTCGGATTCTGGCTCGAATGTCTGACGCTCGTGATTCCCGGCTTCAACGACTCCGAGGAGGAGCTCCGCGACGCGGCGCGCTTCATCGCGTCGGTCTCGCGCGACGTCCCCTGGCACGTGACCGCCTTCCACCCCGACTACAAGATGGACGCAACGCCGGCGACGCCGGCCCGAACGCTGCTGCGCGCCTGCGAGATCGGCGTGGAGGAGGGGCTGCGTTTCGTTTACGCCGGCAACGTCCCGGGAGGCGTCGGCGAGTGGGAGAACACCCGCTGTCCGAGCTGCGCGACCACACTCGTCGAACGGCGCGGCTTCGTCGTCACCCGCAACCGGATCTCGGACGGGAAGTGCTTCCATTGCGGGACGGCGATCCCCGGCTTCTGGGAAGGCGGGGGCGTGACGAAGAGCCTCGGAATCCCGATTCCGATGATCTGATCGCGAGAGTCGCGAGTCGGCGAACGATTCACGAGTCCGGATCGGGGACGCGAGCCTCGCGTGCCCACGCTCGTCCTTGCGAGCGACAGCGAAGCGTATTCGCAGAATCCGAGCGCGCGCGCGAGCACCTCCAGTCTCGCGGAACGCTCGCCTCTCCGAGGCTCGGATTCATCGAATACGCTATCGCAATACTGCCATGCGATGGGATCTCCCCGATGGGCGGTGAAAGTTGACTTTCTCATTCTGAGAAGCGAAGCGACGAAGAATCTACCCGGCCGGGAGTAGATCCCTGCGCGGAGCTTACCCTCGAGCGAGCCGCGAGCAGATCCTTCGCTGCGCTCAGGATGACAGCGGCGACCGAAGGGCTGGCAGCGGGGACCGAAGCGACCAGGATGGCCGAAGTGGGGCCGACTTTCTCAACAATGACACAGGCGGTGCCCGGCGGCTCCGACTCGCGGCGCGTGACTGCCGGACTCGCGACTTCTTCTTTCGGCCGGCTCGCGACTTCGGTCTGCTCGATGGCACGACACTTGAATCAATTTCGGCGAAATCGCGAAAGGAGGCTTTTCGTGTCTCATCGAGCCATCGCACCGGTCCTGATCGCCGCCGCGGCCGCCCTCCTCGCCGTCCCGGCCGTCGCCCAGTCCTACACGCCGCCGGAGCGCATGCCCGCCAGGGGCGCCTCGGACGCATGGGGAAACGCCAACCTCGTCGTTGCGCAGGAGAAGCGGGCCGGCAACACGGCCGGTTTCGACGCCGGATTCGAATACTTCTTCTGCCGCCACGTGTCGGCGGGAGCGGCGATCGGCTTCTACCGCGCCTCGCTCGAAGGCGGCCACGTGAACGTGGCGTATCTCGACGCCATCGCGGCGCATCATTTCGTCGTGAGCCGGTACGTCGATCCCTGGATCCAGGGCGGTCTCGGCGCGTACCGAACGGACCTCGGACGGCTGGGAACTTCGGCCACGATCAAGCTCGGCGGGTTCGGGGGCGCCGGCGCCGACTTCTTCCTGACCCGCTCGTTCGCCGTGGACGTCGCGGCTCGGTACCACGTCGCGCACTCGGCCGAGGGGGTGCAGGGGAACTTTCTCGAGCTCGGCGGCGGAATCAAATTCTATTTTTGAGCCAGCGCGCGGCGACTGGTCGCGCCGAAGCCTTGGCGAAGGCGGATACATCGAGCCGGACGGGTGCTTGCCGCCCGCGAGACCCTGCGACTACCAGATCTTCACGCGAACCTCTTCCGGCCTCCACATCGCGTCACCCGCCTTCACGCCGAACGCCTCGTCGAATTCCGGCACGTTCGCCATGGGCCCGTTGACCCGCCATTTCTCGGGGGCGTGCACGTCCGAAAGCAGGGCGCGCGCGAGCCTCTCCTTCCGGATCTGTCCCATCCAGCCGAGCGCGTAGCCGAGGAAGTACCGCTGGATCGGCGTGAGCCCGGCAATCTTCTCCCCTTTCCGGTACTGCTCCGTCTTCTCGAAGGCGTCGAGGCCGACGAGCACGCCGCCGAGATCCGCGATGTTCTCGCCCAGGCTCGCCCGGCCGTCGATGTGCATCGAAGGGAGCGGCTCGTAGGCGTCGAACTGCGCGACCATCCGCTCGGCGCGCGACCGGAAGCGGTCCGCGTCCTCCTTCGTCCACCAGTCCCGGAGGTTCCCCGACGCGTCGTACTGCCGTCCCTCGTCGTCGAAGCCGTGCGACATCTCGTGGCCGATCGTCGACGCGGCGGCGTAGCCGTAGACGAGCGCGTCGTCGGCAGCGTCGTCGGGAATGCCGGGGATCGTGAACGCGGCCGCGGGGAGGACGATCTCGTTGTTCGACGGGTTGTAGTACGCGTTGTACGTCTGCGGCGTCATTTCCCATTCGGCGCGGTCGACCGGCTTCCCGAACTTCCCCAGCATGTCCTGGAACCACCAGCGCGTGCCGGCCATCACGTTCGCGGCGAACGACTCGCGCCCGATCGCGAGCGTGGAATAGTCCTTCCACTTGTCGGGGTACCCGACTTTCTTCGTCATCTTCGCGAGCTTCTCGAGGGCCTTCGCCTTCGTCTCCGCGCTCATCCACGGTAGCCGTTCGATCCGGTCGCGCCAGGCGTCGCGAATTCTTTCCACGAGATCGCTGTAGCGCTTCTTCGCGCGCTCCGGGAAATACGTCTGGACGAAGAGCTTGCCGACCACCATTCCCATTGCCCGCTCCTCGGCGTCGACCACGCGCTTCCACCGCGGCCGCTGCTCCTCCTGCCCCGAGAGGAGCCTTCCCCGGAAATCGAAGCGGGCGTCGTCGAATGCCCGGCCGAGATAGGGGGCGTACGTGTCGACGAGGTGGAAGCGGAGATAGTTCTTCAGGTCTTCGACCCGGGTCTTCCGGAGCTCCTGCTCGAGCGCGGAGTAGAACTCCGGCTGCCCCACGATGACCGTGTCCGCGCCCCGGAGGCCGAAGGCTTCGAGCCGGGCCGGCCAGTCGATCGACGGAGTGAGATCGTCCCGGGCCTCCGCCGTCGGCATCTTGTTGTAGTTCTTCTCCGGATCGCGGAGGTCGGCGAGCTTGCGCGAGGCCTTCGCGAGCGCCGTCTCGAAAGCGACGACCCGCTCGCCGGCGTCGGGAGGGACCGGGCGGCCCCGGGCGCTCATCTCGAGGAGACGCTGGACGTACTGGACGTAGCCCGCGCGGACCTTGACCGAGTTCTCGTCGGTGTTGAAATAGAAGTCGCGATTCGGAAGGCCGAGCCCTCCCTGCCAGAGCGTGACGGCCATCGCGTCGCTCTTCTTTTCGTCCTGGAGGACGCGCAACGAGAAGAACGCCAGGGTCCTGAGCGGGGCCTGCGCCATCGCGGCGTCGATCGCGCCGGGAAGGTCGCGCACCGCGTCGATCCGGTCGAGCTCGGCCGCGAGCGGCGCGAGGCCGTTCGCGTCGGCCCGGGCCTCGTCCATGGCCGTCGTCCAGAAGTCGCCGATCTTGCGCGCATCGGTCCCGGGCGCGGCTTCGGACGCCGCGGCGTCTTCGTTGATCTTCCGCATGCGGGCGTAGATCTCCTCGTCCACCAGGTCGCCGATTCCCCAGCCGCTCTCCGACGGAGGAATCGGGTTCTTCGCGAGCCAGCCTCCATTGGCGTACTGGAAGAAGTCCGCCGCCGGGCTCGTGGCCGGGTCGATGTGGGAGCGCAGGATGTCCCCGGACGGGACGGCGAGGTCGGCCGCTCGTGCGGCCGAGGCCGCCAGGAACCCGGCGAAGGCGAGCGGCAGGAGGCCCCCGGGCCGGCGGAAGCTCTTTTTCGTCATGCGAAAATCATAGAACTTTTTCCCGCCGTTCCCGTTCACCCCGAAAGGGAGTGAGAACATGAAATCGACCCGAATCCTCGCCGCCCTCCTTCTGCTCGGCGCGGCCGCCTCCGCCCGCGCCGACGTCCATTTCGGAATCGTCGAGGATTCCGGCTCGAACCGTTACTACCGGTCGTCGGGGCTCACGAGCTTCGAGGTCCGCTTCGAGGGCCCGATCGAGCTCTCGCCCGACCGGGAGAGCGTCGTTTCCCTCGCTCCCGGATCGTGGCTGGAGATCAGCACCCGGCGGCTGTTCACGACGCGCAGGATTCGGGTGACTCCCGGCCCGGACGGCCGCCCGCAGCTTCGCCTCTGGCTCGGAGAGCGCAGCGGCAGTCCGGAGCAGGCCCGGGACTATCTCGCCCGTAATCTCCCCGAAGCGGCGCGCGTGACGGCGGTCGGCGCCAGAGGCGAGGCCCGCCGGCTGCTTCGCGGCGGAGCGGACCGGCTCCTCGCCGCCGTCGGCGGCCTCGAAAGCGGCGCGGCCCAGGAGATCTATTTCGAGGAGCTTCTCGCCGCCGGCCCGCTCGACGCCGCCACGGGGAAGCGCGCGGTCGAAACGGCAGCCCGCACCGTGCTCTCGAGCCGCCGGCTGCGGCGCGTTCTCGGGAAGCTCGCCGACGGGCTTCCCCCCGACCCCGATCTCACGGCCGCGCTCGCCCGCGCGTGCTCGGAGATCTCGTCGAGCTCCCAGAGCGGCGCCGCGCTGGCGGCGATCGCCGAGAGGAGGGGCGTGCCTCCCGCATCCGCCCGCGAATACGCCCGGTCGATCGGCCGGATCTCCTCCTCTTCCGAAGCGGCGACCGCGATCGAGCGCGTCGGAAGACAGGCGGCCGACGCCGGCTCGATCGAGCTCCTCGCCGGCGCCGCCGAGTCGATCGCGTCCTCCTCCGAGCTGCGGCGCGCCCTGACGAGCCTCGCCCGGCACCCGAACCTTCCGGCGGAGGCGCTGCCCCGCATCCTCTCCGCCGGCAAGAGCATCTCCTCGTCATCCGAGAAAGCCTCTCTCCTCGAGGAGTGCGCGCCGGCCACGGCGGCCTTTCGCGCGGCGCTCACCGCGTATCTCGACACGGCGGAGACGATCGACTCCTCGTCCGAGACCCGCCGGGCCCTGTCGGCGCTCCTTCGCGGCGGAATCAAGGGAGAAGCCCTCGCCGCGGTCCTCAAGGCCGCCCGGCGAATCGACTCCTCGTCCCAGAAAGCGGAGCTCCTCGTCGAGGCCGCGGGACTCCCGATCGACGCCGTGTCGTTTCCGGCGTATCTCGAGTGCGCGCGGACGATCGAATCCTCGTCGGAAAAGAGCCGCGCCATCCGCGCCCTGCTCGAGAGGGCGGCGCTCGACCCCGGCGAGCGGCGGGCCGTGATGGATTTCGCGGAGCGGGAGATTTCGAGCTCGTCGGAACGGGAAGCGGTTCTCCACGCCGCGCTACCGTCGCGGTAGCTGGCTCGGGGACCGAGGGCGCGTGGCGGGTTCGCGGCTCGTCCCTCATCCGGCGACCTTCGGCCGCCACCTTCTCCCGCCGGGAGAAGTCGCGATGCGGCTCGCTTTGCTCGCGACCTCATGTGACTCGACCGCGAACCCGCCACCCCCTCGCCGACGCTCCCGCTCCCGCATCGCGGGACCTCCGCTCGGTTACTTCGCGCAGGGTCCCCCGCGATGCGAAGAGCCCCGAGGTATCGGCCAGGGTTGTGCCGCGCCGTCACGACTCGTTCTGCCGGACGTCCCGCACGCTTCGTCATTGCGAACGAAGCGAAGCAATCTCCATGGCTCTGGAGATTGCGTCGTCGCTGCGCTCCTCGCAATGACGGGTCACCAGCAATCGCGACGATGCGGCCGCGCTGCCCCACGAAATCCGGGTCACTCATAACGAAACGGCGCAGCCAGAGGGGTTGGAAGACGGCTCCGGCGGGCTCGGCGCGGGTGAAGGCGTACTGAAAACGTACGTCGAGCCCGCGCCGAGTCCGACGGAGTCGTATAACGACCCCTATGGTCCGCGCCGGCCTACCGGCGTTACCGAAGGTAATCGAATCAGTTGAGAAGACCTGAAAGCGCGGCGAGGCGCGAGCCCGGCGGGATGCGGGTTGCCGGCCGGCCGCTAAGGCGTACCGAAGAGCGTACGTCGTGCGGACGGCCGGCAGCACGCGCCCGCCCGGCTCGATGCATCGCCGCGCCCGCCTACCCTCGATGTGAGTAGAAGCTCTCTCGGTTCCGAATCACCTGAAAGCGCGGCGAGGCGCGAGCCCGGCGGGATGCGGGTTGCCGGCCGGCCGCTAAGG
>DATFVB010000315.1 GCA_035260525.1 Thermoanaerobaculia bacterium | reverse complement strand
AAGGATTCGGGGACCTTCCTTCCGGGCCACGGCGGCTTCTACGACCGCGTGGATTCGCTCCTCTTCGCGGCGCCGGTCCTCTGCGGGGCGATCCTCGTGAAGATGGCGGCCGCGGCGTGAAGGAAGCTCGCGCAGCCGGCGAAGTTCGCGGTCTGCGGAAGCGAGCGGCGGTGCGGGTCCTGTCGGGACGCGACCCGCTGGGCCGGACCGGCGCATGTCCGGCTCGTGCGACTGGAGCGGTGCGCGGCGGCCCGATCCCAGCGGGGCTCGCATCCCGCCACCCGCCGTCGCTCGCGGCGAAGAGCCGCGAACTTCGGGCAAGCACATATAACCGCGCGGCTTGCCGCGCCACCCCGCTACCTCTCCCCTGGGGAGAGGATGTCGGCCGAAGGCCGACTGGTGAGGGGTTCCCGCAGGAACGCCAGGGAGACGGGAGGATCTCGCGACGGCGTCGCTCGGATGGTTCTGAAGCTCGCGCAGCCGGCGAAGTTCGCGGTCTGCGGAAGCGAGCGGCGGCGCGGGTCCTGTCGGGACGCGACCCGCTGGGCCGGGCCGGCGCATGTCCGGCTCGTGCTGCGGGAGCGGTGCGCGGCGGCCCGATCCCAGCGGGACTCGCATCCCGCCACCCGCCGTCGCTCGCGGCGAAGAGTCGCGAACTTCGGGCAGACCCTTGCTTGGGAGACGGGAGGATCTCGCGACGGCGTCGCTCGGGCAGTCTTGATCCTCAACGTCCCCGAGGGCCGCGGTGACGAGATCGATCGCGCTGCTCGGCGCCACCGGGTCGATCGGGCGGTCCACGCTCGACGTGGTGGCCGCATTTCCGGAGGACTTCCGGATCGTCGCGCTCGCCGCCGGCCGCCGTCTCGAGCCGCTCGCCGAGGCGGTCCGCCGGTTCCGGCCCGAGATCGTGTCGGTCGGGAGCGAGGAGGACATCGCGCCCTTCCGGGCCCTCGTCCCCGAATACCGCGGAGAGATCGCCGCCGGCGCGGCGGGGCTCGACGCCTGCGCGGCGTGGGGCGGCGCCGACACGGTCGTCGCGGGGCTCGTCGGTGCGGTCGGCCTCTCGTCGGCGCACGCGGCGCTCCGGGCGGGAAAGCGCCTCGCGCTCGCCAACAAGGAGACGATGGTCGTCGCCGGCGAGATGATGGCGCGCGCGGCGGCGGAATCGGGCGCGGAGATCGTGCCCGTCGACTCGGAGCACAGCGCGATCCACCAGGCGCTCCGCGCCGGAAAGCCGGCGGAGGTCGAACGGCTGATCCTGACCGGATCGGGCGGTCCGTTCCGGACCCGCGATCTCTCGACCTTCGACTCGATCTCGATCGAGGACGCGCTGGCGCATCCGACGTGGAAGATGGGGCCCAAGATCACGATCGACTCGGCCACGATGATGAACAAGGGGCTCGAGATCATCGAGGCCCGATTCCTCTTCGGCGTGTCCGCCTCGCGGATCGACGTCCTGATCCACCCGCAGTCGCTCGTCCATTCGATGGTCGAGTTCCGCGACGGGTCGATCGTCGCCCAGATGGCCGTCAACGACATGCGCTTTCCGATCCTGTACGCGCTTTCCTACCCGGACCGCCCGGCGTCCCCGTTCGGCCGGCTTTCGCTCGCGGGAGCGCGTCTGGAGTTCGGCGAGGTCGACTCGCGCCGCTACCCGGCGGTGGCGCTCGCGCGCGAAGCGCTCGAGGAGGGCGGCGCGGCGCCGGCGATCCTGAACGCCGCCAACGAGATCGCCGTCGAGGCGTTTCTCGCCGGGAAGATTCCGTTTCTCCGGATTGTTCCCGTCGTCGTGGAAACGCGCTCCGCCATGGGAAGCCGCGCCGCGCCGGCGTCGGTCGCGGAAGCGCGCGAGGTCGACGCGGAGGCGCGGCGCGTCGCGCGTGACCGCGCCCTCCGGGCCGCCGGGACGGCCGCATGAACTTCCTCCAGGACGTTCTCGCGATGGCGGTCGTGCTCTCGATCGTCGTTTTCATCCACGAGTTCGGCCATTTCGCGGTCGCGAAGCTCTTCGGCTTCCCCGTCGAGGTCTTCTCGTTCGGCTTCGGCAAGCGGATCGTCGGCGTCAAGTGGAAGGAGACCGACTATCGGATCTCCGCCCTCCCGCTCGGCGGGTACGTCCGCGTCTCGGGTCTCGGCCCCGACGAGTCGACGGCGGTCGGAGCCGTCGAGAGCGCGGGAGCCGTTTCCGGGCCGCGATGGCAGCGCGCGCTCATCCTGCTCGCGGGCCCGGTGATGAACTTCGCGCTCGCGATCGCGCTCTCGGCGGCGATCTTCGTCGCGGGACGGTCGGTTCCGGCCTACCGGCTCGAGCCGCCCGTGATCCGCTCGATCGCCGCGAATTCCCCCGGCGCGCAGGCGGGGTTCCGGAAAGGGGACCGCATCCTTTCGATCGACGGTTCGCCGACGCCGACCTGGCAGGAGGCGGAGTTCGCGTTCTCGGTCGCGCCGCGCCAGAAGCTCGCCGTCGAGATCGAACGCGACGGGGCCCGGCAGACGATCCCGGTGGTTCCGCGCGCGGTCTCGAAATTCGACCTCGGCTTTACCGG
>DATFVB010000314.1 GCA_035260525.1 Thermoanaerobaculia bacterium | reverse complement strand
CGCTCCCGCGACGGTCGCACGCGCCCGCCCGGCTCGATGCATCCGCCGTCTCTGCCAGGCGTCATCGTGGAGAGACATCTCTCAGTTGACTCAACGACGAGGCGCGGCGAGGCGCGAGCCCGGCGGGATGCGGGTCGTCCGGGCGGCGGCTAAGACGTACCGTGAGCGTACGTCGTGCCGACGCCGGGCGGCATGCGCCCGCCCGGCTCGATGCATCGCCGCGCCGGCTCCCCGAGGCGCTCTGGTACAGTCGCGCCGTGAAGCGCGGTCCGCTCGCCACGATCTTCGCGATCGTCTTCATCGACCTGATGGGCTTCGGGATCGTGATCCCGCTCCTGCCCCTCTACGGCGAGCGGTACGATCCGTCGGCTCTCTCGATGGGACTCCTCCTCTCGGCGTTCTCCGCGACCCAGTTCGCGGCGGCGCCGATTCTCGGAAGGCTTTCGGACCGCTTCGGGCGAAAGCCCATCCTCCTCTTCTCGCTCGCCGGATCGGTCGCCGGCTACCTGCTCTTCGCGTTCGCGCACTCGCTCGCGGTGCTCTTCGCCGCGCGCGTGATCGACGGGATCTCCGGCGGGAACATCTCGACGGCCCAGGCGTACGTCGCGGACGTGACGACTCCGGAAACCCGCGCGAAGGGGATGGGGATGATCGGCGCGGCGTTCGGTCTCGGGTTCATCTTCGGGCCGGCGATCGCCGGGATCACCGTCCACTGGGGGGAATGGGCGCCGGGGGTCGCGGCCGCGGCGATGTCGGCGCTCGCGTTCGCGGCGACGGCCCTGTTCCTGCGCGAGCCGGAGCGCAGCCGCGGGTCCGCCGTCGAACACGGATTTGCGGCTCTCGGCCGCGCCCTGCGCAACCGTTCGATCGCGGTTCTCCTCGCGGTCTTCTTCCTCCTGACGTTCGCGTTCTCGAATTTCGAAGCGACGTTCGCGCAGTTCCTGCACGACACGCTCGGCGCCTCCCCCTCGCGCGTCGCGTTCCTCTTCGTCTACGTCGGGGTGCTGATCTCGCTCGTGCAGGGAGGGCTGATCGGGAGACTGACGCGGGCGTTCGGCGAGCGGGCGCTCGTCGTCGCCGGCGGCTTCGCGATCGCCGCCGCCCTCGCCCTGCTGCCGTTCTCTCTCGCGATCCCGCTCGTGATGGCGGCGCTCGTTCCCCTGACGCTCGGGATCGGCGCGACGAACCCTTCGCTCTCCTCGCTCGTCTCGAAGGAGGCGCGGCCCGAGGACCGCGGCACCGTGCTCGGCGCGTACCAGTCGGTCTCCGCGCTCGGCCGGATCCTCGGCCCGCTGTGGGGGGAGCTCGCCTATTTCCGGCTCGGCCGGTTCGGGCCGCACTGGACCGGCGCGGCGATCGCCGCCGTCGCCGCCGGGCTGTCGCTGACGCTCAAGAGGAGCCGGTGAAGGTCGCAATCGAGGTCCCGTACCGGGACATCGACGCGATGGGCCACGTCAACAACGCCGTCTACTTCTCCTATTTCGAGTTCGCGCGCCAGAAATACTGGGAGGCGGCGGTCGGCGTCGAGAGCCATCTCGACATCGGCTTCGTGATGGCGTCGGCGGCGATCGACTATCGCCTGCCCGCGCACATGCGCGACCTTCTCGAGGTCGAGATCCGCTGCACGCGGATCGGCCGGTCCTCGTTCGACTTCGCCTACCGCATCACGCGCGGCGTCGATCTCGTGGCGGACGGCAAGAGCACGCAGGTGCTGTGGGACTGGCACGGAGGGGGAAAGCGGACGTTCACCGAAGAGCTGCGCCGTCGGATCGAGGCGTTCGAAAAGGACGGGACGGCGGCGGGAGGAACGAAATGAGCGGAAGAGTCGACGAGGCGTTGAAGGCATTTCCGGAACGGGAGCTCGAGCGGCTCGTCTCCGTCCGCCGCGATCTCCACCGCCACCCGGAGCTCGGCTTCGAGGAGACCCGCACCGCCGGAGTCGTCCGGGAACGCCTCGTGGACATTCGACTCGCGCCGCGCGATGGGGTCGGACGCACGGGAGTGGTCGCGGATTTCGGGAGCGACGGCGCGCCGAGGGTGATGATCCGCGCCGACATGGACGCCCTTCCCCTCTCGGAGGAAACCGGCGCCGCCTACACGTCGTCGAACGCGGGACGAATGCACGCCTGCGGGCACGACGGTCACGTCGCGATCGGGCTCGCGGTCGCCGAGCGTCTCGCCCGCGACCCGGCGGGCGGCGCCTATCGCAGTCTCTTCCAGCCGGCGGAGGAAGGGGCGGGCGGAGCGCTGGCCATGGTCGACGACGGCGCGCTCCGGGGCGTCGCCGCCGCGCTCGGCCTCCACCTCTGGAACCCCCTGCCGGTCGGGAAGGTGGGCGTCGTCGCGGGGCCTCAGATGGCCGCGGTCGACGAGTTCGAGATCGTGGTGCGCGGGCCGGGCGGGCACGGGGCGGCGCCGCACGAGACCTTCGACCCGATCCTCGCCTCGGCGCGCCTCGTCGACGCCCTCCAGACGATCGTCGCGCGCGAGATCTCTCCGCTCGACTCCGCCGTCGTGACCGTCGCCGCGATCCACGGCGGAACGGCCTTCAACATCATCCCGAAAGAGGTGAGGATGACGGGCACCGCCCGCTCCTTCTCGCGGGAAGCGCATCGGACCCTTCCCGAGAAGATCCGGCGCGTGGCCGAAGGCGTCGCGCTCGCTTGCGGCGTCGCGGCGGACGTCGAGTACCGCCGCATCAACGAGGCGACCGTCAACGACCCCTCGGTCGCGGCGCTCGTCGCCGAAACCGCCGAGGAGATCCTCGGATCGGGCGCGGTCGTGGAGACGAGAACGATGGGAGGCGAGGACATGTCGGTTTTCCTGAGACAGGTGCCGGGATGCTTCTTCTTCGTCGGATCCGGGCTCCCGGGCGCGTACCGTCCGCATCACTCGCCCGTGTTCGACTTTGACGAGCGCGCGCTCGCCGTGGGAGTGCTGATGCTCGAGGCGTGTGCTCGACGACTTTCGCTCAAGCTGAGGTGACGCGGCGATGCATCGAGTACGGCGCCGCCGAGTTGAAGCGATCGCCTTCCGCGTCGCTTAACTCGGCGGGAGCATGGCAAACGTTTCGCCCCGGTACGCCTCGGCCGTCGGCGGTTCACGATCGCGCGTCTGGCTTCCGTATCCACGCTTCTTCGCGCCTTCGATGAGCTTCCGGGCCCGGGACCCGATCATCGGGTCACTGTGACAATGACCGCCCTCCTGCTCGCCCTCTATCTCGCGGCCATGCTCGCGATCGGCCTTGCATCGCGCCGCAAGGCGTCGGCCGGGGAAGCGTCGTTCTACGTCGCGGACCGCTCGTACGGGCCGGCGCGCGGCTTCGTCGCGCTCGCATCCACGACGACGGGGGGTTCTTCGACCCTCGTCTGCGCCGCGCTCGTCTGGCGTCACGGGCTCGCGGGGGTCTGGATCGACATCGCGGGAGCGGTCGGGCTCGCGATCCTCGGCGGCGCCCTGGCGGGGCGCGTGCGCCGGACCGGCGCGATGACGCTCCCCGAGATCGCCGGGCGCTTCTACGGGCCGGGCGCCCGAACGGCGGCCGGCGTCCTCGTCGCGATCGCGGAGATCGTGTGGTTCGCGCTCCTCGTCGAAGCCTCGCAGGCGGTGCTGACGGCGATGACGGGGCTTCCCGCCGTTTTCGCGCTGGTCGTCTCCGCCGCGGTCTTCATTGCCTACACCGCCCTCGGCGGACAGTACGCGGTCGTCCGGACCGACTTCGTCCAGTACGGCCTGACGGCCGCGGGGATCCTCGTCGTCGGCACGGCCGCGAGCTTCGCGGCGATCGGAGGGCATTTCTCCCCTCCCGCCGGGTCGCTCGCGTTTCCCGTCTCGGCGACGCTTCGCTGGCCGGACGTCTTCGGCTGGCTCGTTCTGGTCGGGCTGCCGCACGTCGTCGGCGGCGACGTCTGGTCGAAGCTCCTCTCGTGCCGCGACGAGCGCGCCGCGCGGCTCGCCGCCTGGGGCGCGGCGGGGTCGAAGGTGGCGTTCGGAGCCGCGGTCGCCTTCATCGCGCTCTCGGCGCGGCAGAAGGGGCTCGCGGTCGCCTCCGACGCCGAAGCGCTTCCCTCGGCGCTCCGGGCGTTCGCTCCCGGGTTCTTCGGAGCCTTCGCCGCGGTCGCGCTGATCGCCACGATGCAGTCCTCCGCCGACGCGGTGCTCCTCACCGCGGCTTCCGTCTCCGCCCGCGACGTCGCGCCCGCGCTCGGAAGACGGCCGGGAATCGGGGCCGCCCGCGTTCTCGTCCCGCTCTTCGGCGCCGCCGGTCTGGTCGTCGCGCTCGGCATGCGGGAGATCGTCGGCACGCTGCGGCTCGGCTACTCCATCTTCGCCGCGGGGATGATCCTGCCCATCCTGTTCGGGTTCTTCCGCCGGCTCTGGGTTCCCGGCCGCGACGCGATCGCGGCGATGGCCGCCGGCGGCGGCGTGGCCGTCGCCGGACGCTTCTTCCCGGCGCTCGCTTTCGGGCTCGACCCGGTCATCGCCGGTACGGCGGCGAATCTCGCCGTTCTCCTCGCCGCGATCGCGCGGACGAGGATCGCGGGGCGCTGCCCCGGAGACGAGCTCACGGCCGCGGCCGGCGCCGGGGATCGCCCCTGAACGAGCCGGCGCGCGCGATCCCGGCATAGAATTCTCCCGTCCGATGAAACGCGGAGCGCTCCTGTCGGCCCTTTTCTGTGTCGCATGCTCCGGCGCCGGAATCCGCGTTCCTTTCGCGAGCCTCCACGGCAACGCCGTTCACCGCTTTTTCCCCGACCTCGACCGGCGGGAGAACGCGGTGCGCTACGGCCGCTGGAACGCGCTCGAGTCGGCCTGGATCCACGGGGTCACCCCGGAGGCCGACCGCGTACTCGCGGAGGACCTCCGCGAGACGATCCGCCGACTGCCCGATTTTCCGCCCGATCCCCGCCTCTGCATGCCGCGGATCGCCCGCGAAGATCCCCCGCTCTTCGGGGCGCTCGTCGAGGCGGATCGCTTCGAGCGCGGGGTCGCCGACGCGCTCGCGGCGAGCGACACCACGCCCGAAACGGCCGAGTCGAGGATCGAGAAGAGCCTCTTCCGGTACCGCCGCTCGCCCTTCGCGCTCGAGGCTCCGCCGCCGGCCGCCCTCGATCCGAAGCTCGGAGCTTTCTCGACCGCCCGTCTCCTGCTCGCCGGGGACTGGCTCTTTGCGCACGCCGCCGAGGACCTCGCCGCTTCGGGCTGGCGCGACCAGCGGTGGAAGGTGAGGGAGACCGTCGATCTCTACGACCGCCGGATCGACGCCCCCCCGGCCGAACTCGAAGCCTCGTGGTACCGGGCGTTCGCGCCCACGTTCTCCGCGTCGTACGGGCCCGCGGCGGAGCTCTTCGACCGGGCGACGCGGTTCCGGATCGAGATCTTCGAGGCGCTCTCCGCCGCGGATGCCGCCGTGCGCCGGGACCGCGTGCGGTCGGTCGGGCGCCGATACGGGATCGAGCGATGATCCGGCGCGCACGCTTGGCGGCCCTGACGGCCGCGCTCGCCGCGGCGGCGGCCGCGTGGGCGCCGCTGCCCGCCGAGGGGCAGGAGATCTCGAACCTCGAGGCCGCGCGCCCCATCTCGTTGGAGGACGCGACACCGATCGAGAGAGGAACCTGGTCGATGTCGGCCGACTACGCCTATGCGCGCCGGCTCGACCGGGTCGACTACGCGGGCCCCGCGATCTCGCTCATGGCCGGACCCTTCTCGGGCCTCGAGATCGGGGCGGAGACGCGGCTTCTCACCAATCCCCGCCTGAACGCGCGGCGCGGCATCGGGTCCGGCGATCTCGACTTCCACGTGCTCGGGGCGCTCGCGAGGGAAAGCGCCGGAGGGCCGGCGCTCGCCGTTCGGGGCGACGCCTTCCTCGCCACGGGATTCGCGTCGCACGGGACCAACGTCTCGGCGGAGCTGATCGCGACGCGCTCGTTCGATGCATTCCGTATCCACGGCACCGCGGGCGCGCTCTACGTCGGGAGCACCCGCCCGGGTCAGCGGCGCCATCAGCTCTACGCCGTGGCCGGCTTCGACGCGCGCCCCTTCGGACCCTGGCGAACCGACACTCTCGCGATGGCCGACGTCGTCGTCCGTCAGAGTGTCGCGACCGGAGGGAAGGTCTCCGTCGGGATCGAGCTCGGGATCCGCCACCGCATCGGACTGCAGACGCTGTTCTACGCGGGGATGGGGTCGGAGGTGGCGGGCGAGCGCGACCGGGTTCAGTATCGGGGGCTGCTGGGCCTCACGCACACGTTTTGAGTTAGGAGGCGCGGACCATACGCGTCGTTATACGGGACGCGGGCGGCCGGCCGGCGGGCGCAACGTACGCCACGGTACGCCTTGCCCGCCGGCCCGGCCGCCCGCGCTCGTCTTCCAACACGTCTGGCCGCGCCTTGATGTCGACTCACTGGAGAACGCCTGCGCGCCGCAGCTGCACAACTCTTGAACCGAGGAACGTGACTCAGTTGCCAATTCGGTAAGGCGCGGACAGACGAGAGTGAGACGTATGCGGGTCGGGCGCGGCGTCACAGTGAGGCGACCGCAGAGCAGTCGTCCCCGCGAAAGCGGGGACCCAGTTTGGATTACTCGCAACCTTCGGCTGCTCGGATTCTTCGAATTCCCTACCGTTGGCGGGAATGACAAGAAGAAAGCATACGCCTCGGGACGCGGCGGCCTTCCCGCATCCCACCTCGCTCGCGTCTCGCCGCGCCTCAACGCCGTTTGCTCAAACGAGGCGGAGGCCGCTCCCCGATCGAGAACCCTCAAGGCGCGGTCAGACGTGCCGGAAGACGGCTTCGGGCGCGTGAAGTCAGCCGCCCCCGCAGATTCCGGTGCCCTTCGCATCGCGGGGGACCTTGCGCAAAGTAACCGAGCGCAGGTCCCGCGATGCGGGAGCGGGAGCGTCGGCGAGGGGGTGGCGAGTTCGCGGTCGAGTCGCTCGTTCGACGAGCCGCGAACCCGTCACGCGCTCCCGGTCCCCGAGCCAGCTCCCGCGACGGTTAGGCGTACCGGAGCGTACGTCGAGCCGCGGGCCGGGCGAACGCGCCCGTCCGGATCGATGTATGGTCCGCGCCCGATCCCCCTACTTCTTGCCGAAGAGGAGCCAGAGCAAAGCCCCCCCCAGCGGGAAGAACACGACCAGGAGGATCCACAGCACCTTG
>DATFVB010000313.1 GCA_035260525.1 Thermoanaerobaculia bacterium | reverse complement strand
GCGCTGCAGGATGCCATCCATGTCGGCGGGGGGGCGCACTGATGAGCTCGGTGATGCCGATGGCCGACAGCGCCCATGACGAGAGCGGCACCGACGCGCAGGTCGCGGTGCTGGCGCCGACGACGATCCTCGCGGACCAGCACTACCGGACCTTCACGCGGCGCTTCGCCGCGTTTCCGGTCACGATCGAGCTCCTCTCGCGGTTCCGCGACCGCGCCGAGCAGAAGCGGATCGCCGCGAGAACCGCCGAAGGCGCGATCGACGTCCTGATCGCGACCCACCGGCTGTTGTCCAAAGACATCCGGTTCCGGGACCTCGGTCTCCTCGTCGTCGACGAGGAGCAGCGGTTCGGGGTCGCCCAGAAGGAACGGATCAAGGAGTGGAAGGCCTCGATCGACGTCCTCTCGATGTCGGCGACGCCGATCCCGCGTTCGCTCAACCTCTCGCTCTCGGGACTGCGGGACCTCTCGATCATCGAGACGCCGCCCCGTAACCGCCTCGCGATCGAGACACAGATCATCCCGAAGGAGGCCGATCTCGTGCGGGAGGCGATCGCGTTCGAGCTCGAGCGCGGCGGCCAGGTCTTCTACGTCCACAACCGCGTCGAATCGATCCTCGCCGAGAAGACCTTCCTCGCCGAGCTCCTGCCGGACGCGCGCATCGCGGTCGGGCACGGGCAGATGAGCGAGGGGGAGCTCGAGCGCACGATGCTCGACTTCGTCTCCCGCCGGCACGACATCCTGCTCGCGACCACGATCATCGAGAACGGGATCGACATCCCGTCGGTGAACACGATCGTGATCGACCGCGCGGACACGTTCGGCCTCTCGCAGCTCTACCAGCTCCGCGGGCGCGTCGGGCGAAGCGACAAGGCGGCCTACTGTTATCTGGTGATCGAGCCGGGCGCGGCGCTGACGGAGACGGCTCGGGCGCGGCTCGCGACGATCCGGGAGTTCTGCGACCTCGGAGCGGGATTCCGCATCGCGGCCAAGGACCTCGAGATCCGGGGCGCCGGAAACTTCCTCGGCGCGGAGCAGTCGGGCCACATCGCGGCGGTCGGGCTGGAGATGTACCTCGACCTTCTCGAGGAGGCGATGCGGTCTCTCAAGGGGGAGGAGGTCCTTCCGGAGCGCGCCGTCACGATCTCCCTCGGGAGCGAGCTTTCGATTCCCGCTTCGTACCTCCCCGAGGAGAGCCTGCGGATGGCCCTCTACAAGAGGATCGCCCGGGCGCGGGACGACGCCGAGATCCGCGAGATCGCGCGGGAGACCGAGGACCGCTTCGGGCCTCCCCCGCAGCCGGTCGCCAACCTCATCGAGTACGGCCGCCTCCGGCGGCGCGCCGAGCGCCTCGCGATCAAGTCGGTCGAGCGGCGCCGCTCCGGGTACCGGCTCGTCTTCGACGCGGAATCGCGCGCGGAGCCGGCGCGCGTCGTCGCGCTGCTCCGCGGCCGGCCGGGAGCGTCGGTCGCTCCGACGGGCGTCGTCGCGCTGCCGGCTGACTGGAGCGTCGAGGACGTGATCGGCTTCCTCGACGCGCTGCTGGCGGCGGCGGCATGAAGACGGCCGCGCGGCGGTTCGCGACTCCGCTGGCCGCCGCGGCGCTCGGGATCGCGCTCGCGGGATGCGCGCGAAAGCCCGCGGCCGGATCGATCGAGACGATCGCGGTGATCGACGGCCGCCCCGTGCCGCTCCACTCCTTCCGCTCCTTCTTCGAAGCCAACGCCGGACGGCCGATCGCGGACTCGCAGCCGGCGGTCGTCTCCGGGCTCTTCGACGAGTTCCTGCGCGAGGAGACGTGGCGCCGCGACGCCCGGCTCGACAGCGGCGACGCCCAGGCCGACCGGCGCGAGGCGCCGGGCCTCCTCGTCGGCCGAGCGGGCGACGCCGTGCGCCCCACCGACGCGGAGATCGGGGAGGACTATGATCGCCATCCGGAGCGCTGGCGGCGGCCGGAGGAGGTCAGGGTCGCCCGGATCTTCACGCGGGTCCGGTCGGAAGCGGACGCGGCCCGCGCGCGGGCCGCGGCGGGAACCGATTTCGGGGAGCTCGCCCGGACGGTCTCCCAGGCGCCGGACGCGCCACGCGGCGGGGCGCTCGGGTGGGTGCGGCGGGGCGACCTGCCGTCGGAATTCGAGGCGGCGGTCTTTCGTTTGAAACCGGGAGAGGTATCGCCGGTCATCGCCGCGGAGGAGGGGTTTCTGGTTTTCACCGTGATCGAGCGCCATCCGGCGCGGACGCTGACGCGCGAGGAAGCCGCGCCCGAGATCCGGGAGCGGCTCGCCCGCGAGAAGGCGGACCGCTACCTCAACGGACTCATCGACGCCGCGCGCCGCCAGGGGCGGATCCGCGTCTACTTCGACCGGCTGCCCTTCGTCTACACGGGGAGCTTTCTTCCCGGGGGAAAGGAATCATGAGGAAGATCCTGGCGATCCTGCTGTGCGCCGCCGCTTCGGCGGCCGCCGGCGCCGAGCTCGTCGAGCGCGTCGTCGCCCGCGTCGACGACCGCATCATCACCGAGGGCGACCTCGACGCGCGCGTCGAACGGGCACGAAAGGACCCGCAGGCCCCGGCCGACCTTTCGCGGCTCCGGCTCGCCGTCCTCGAGCAGATGATCCGGCAGAAACTGGTCGAGGGAAAGGCGGCGCAACTCGACATCGTCGCCACTCCCGAGGAGATCGACGAGGCGATGGAACGGGTGAAGACGCAGTACGGCCTCACCTCGGACGAGGAGTTCAATCGGGCGCTCGCCGCCAACGGCATCGACCGCGACGTGCTGCGCGATCAGCTCCGCGAGTCGCTCCTGACCAACAAGGTGCTCGCGCGCGAGGTGCCGATCAACCTGAACGACGACGCGCTCCGGACCGAGTACGAGAAGGTCAAGGACGAGAAATACCCGATTCCCGAGAAGGCGCGCGTGGCGGAAATCCTCGTGCGCTTCGACCCGGCGGACCCCGCCTCGAAGGAGGCCGCGAAGGGGAAGATCGACGAGGCGCGCGCGCGCATCGCCGGCGGTACGGCGTTTTCCGACGTCGCGAAGACGCTCACGGAGGGCCCGGCCCGCGACCGCGGGGGCGACCTCGGCGTCGTCTCGCGCGGCGACCTCCAGCCCGAGCTCGACCACGCGATCTTCGGAATCCCCGAGGCGCTGACCGCGCCGGTCGAGCTCAAGGACGGGTGGGCGCTCCTCTCGATCACCGATCGGGAGAAGGCGGGATACCGGCCGTTCGACGACGTCAAGGAGGAGATCCGCAAGCGCCTGTCCGAGGAGATCTACGACAAGAAATTCGCCGACTACCTGACCGACCTCCGCAAGAGATCGTTCGTCAAGATCTTCGACAAGGACCTCGCCGCGCTCGACGAGGCGTCCAGCAAGAAGGGCTGATCCGTGACGGAAGTTCGAAGCACGAAAGACGAATCGTCGAAACAAGCCCGAATGACCGAAATCAGAATGATGAGAACTCACCAGCAGAACAAAAAGTCGAAGCAGGAATCCGGACCCGAAACACACTCGAAATTCCGCACGCGAACATCTAAAACCCCGGTTTCGAATTCCCATCATTCGAGATTCGGATTGGTTTCGGATTTCGAAATTCGAAATTCGGATTTCCGGCCCGTCGAGGGGTAGGAGAACCGGAAAATGGCCATCGAGGTCCCCCGGAGCATCCAGCAGATCGGGCGCGAGCTCGTCGTCGTGTGGGAAGACGGGCGCGAAGACTACTTTTCGCTCGAGCGGCTCCGACGGGAATGCCCGTGCGCGATGTGCCGGGGGGAGAGCGACCTGATGGGGAACGTCTATCGCGCGCCGAAGCGGCCTTACGGGCTCGGCGCTTTCCTCATGCACGGCTGGAAGAAGGTCGGCGGCTACGCGATCCAGATCTACTGGCAGGACGGCCACAACGACGGCATCTACACCTACGAGCTCCTGCGCAAGCTCGGCGAAGCGACCGAGACCGGGTAGCCGCGCTTCGTCCCGAGCGACAACTGAGAAACGGGGAGAAACCGGATTTCTCCGGCTCCGTTGAGCGCGTGAAGGCGCGGCCAGCCGTGCGGGAAGACGGGTCCGGCGGGCCGGCAGACGGCTAAGGCGTACCGAAACGTACGTCGTGCCGGCGGCCGGCCCGACGGACCCGTGTAACGGCGCGTATGGTCCGCGCCTCTATCGAACTTCTCCCATCAGGCTCTTGACGGGGCGTATGAGCGCGAACATGAGCAGTCCCGCCGCGAACGAGATGATCGCGACGATGCCGAACAGCCGGTCCAGCGGCATCGAGCTGAAGAACTCCGCGGCGAACCCCGCGAGCTTGTTGCCGAGGGCGTTCGAGAGGAACCAGACCCCCATCATCAGACCCACGATCCGCACGGGCGCGAGCTTCGTGACGATCGACAGCCCGACGGGAGAGATGCACAGCTCGCCGAGCTCCTCGATGAAGTAGGCGCCGACGAGCCAGAGCGGGCTCACGCGGACGTTCGCCGCGCTCTGCGCGAGCCTCGCCGCGGGGATGAGCATCAGGAACGCGAGCCCGGCGAAGACCAGACCGAGCGCGAACTTGGCCGGGCTCGACGGCTCTTTTCTCATGCGGCCGAGACGCGTCCAGACCCACGCCATGATCGGCGCGAGGATGATCACCCAGAGCGCCTGCACGGAGACGTACCAGGAAGAGGGAAAGGAAAACCCGAAGACGGACGTCCTGGTGTAACGGTCGCCGAACAGATTCAGCGTCGAGCCCGCCTGCTCGTAGGAGCCCCAGAAGATGCCGGCGAACAGGAAGAAAACGACCACGGCCGCGATGCGCTTCCACTCGGCGGGCGTGAATCCTCCCGCCGTCGAGACGGCGCCGCCCGGCCCCTCGGGGGGCACGCGCCGGGCGGAGAGGCGCTCGATCGCGGGCTTGAGCCGCCCGCGCCCGACGACGTACTGGATCACCCCGAAAAGCATTCCGACCCCGGCGCAGGCGAAGCCGACGTGCCAGTTCACTTTCTGGGCGAGATAGCCTGCGATGATCGGCCCGAGGAACGCTCCGAGATTGATCCCCATGTAGAAGATCGAGAAGCCGGCGTCGCGCCGCGCGTCTCCCGGCTCGTACAGCGAGCCGACGATCGTCGAGACGTTCGGCTTGAGCAGCCCGGTCCCGATCACGATCAGCGCGAGGCCGGCGTAGAACGACGGGAGGACCTTGAAGGCGAGCGTGAAGTGGCCGAGCGCGATGATGATGCCGCCGACGAGGACGCTGCGGTATTGCCCGAGCCAGCGGTCGGCGATGAGGCCCCCGAAGATCGCGGCGAACCAGGCGCTTCCGGTATACGTGCCGTACAGGCTCCCCGCGTGCTGGTCGGAGAATCCGAGCCCCCCCGCCGAGACCGACGCGGTCATGTAGAGGATCAGGAACCCGCGCATCCCGTAGTAACTGAAGCGCTCCCACATCTCCGTGAAGAAGAGGGTCGAGAGGCCCTTCGGATGGCGAACGCGCATCGGTTCGGCGTCGGGGGGGACCGCGACTTCTACCAAGCTCTCCTCCTCGCTCGAGTTCCGCGAAGTATAGGGCATCGAGTTGCAGCGGTCAGCGATCGGAGATCGCTGCCGCTGAACTCGCTGAGGATTCCCTGAGACGCGGCGAGAACCGGGCGATGCTGCGGAGCCGATTCTCAGTTGGCGCGACTTTGAGGCGCGGCGAGGCGCGAGCCCGGCGGGATGCGGGCCGGCCGCGAGATCCCGAGGCCTACCCGGGCGTAGGTCGCAGGGTCTCGCGGCCGGCACGCGCCCGCCCGGCTCGATGCATTCGCCGCGCTAGCCCTTTCTCGGAGCCAGAACGCGGAGGCGCCGTTCGGCAATCCGGCACTCGACCGGCGTCTCCAGCACGCAGTCGCCGTCGACCTGGACCTCGACGGCGTAAGGCTCGAGCGATGTGACGCGCACCCGGCGTCCCCGAACGACCCGCGCGAGACCGCTCTTCAGATGCTTCCCCTTCCCTCCCTGCATGCCGCGGAAGAGCCGGAACAAATCGCGGCGGCTCCGGGAGTCGAAGATCAGCACCTCCAGGGTGTCGGAGTCGGCCGACGCGTCGGGAGCGACGATCCAGTCGCCGGCGTAGTGCTTCGAGTTCGCGACGACGGCGAACGTGGCCGCGTGATGCGCGCCGTCGATCTCGACGTCGAGCTTCGGGAACTCGTACCGGAAGAACTCGACGACCGCGGTCACGAGGATCCCGGCGCGGCCGAACCACCGCTTGAGGAAGAGGCTCATCTTTCCCATCACGCGGGCGTCGAGGCCCACCCCCGCCATCAGCAGGAACGGCCGGTCGTTGGCGACCGCCGCGCGGACGGTCCGGACCTCTGCGTCGACGATCAGCCGGGCCGCGCGATCGAGCTCGAACGGGATCCCGAGCTCGACCGCGAGCACGTTGGAGGTTCCTCCCGGCAGGATCGCGAGCGGCACGTCGGTGCCCAGCAGCGCGGCGGCCGCTTCCGACACCGTCCCGTCGCCGCCGCACACCGCGACCACGTCGGGATTTCCCGGCAGCAGATCCCGGACGATGCGCGTCGCGTGGCCGGGTCCGCGCGTCGGGGCGTGGGCGAGCTCGATGCCGTCGTCCCGCAGCCTCTCGATGACCGCCTGCATCGCCGCCCGGCGGTCGCGCTGTCCCGCCGTCGGGTTGTAGATGAGGACGCCGCGGCGGGCCGGCCCGCGGGCCTCCGAGCCGGCCGGGGCGCTCAAAAGAGCGAGCTTCCGGCCGTGCCGGGAGCGATGCCGAGCCGCTTGTACGCGCGCGCGGTCGCGACCCGACCGCGGGGAGTGCGCTGGATGAACCCGGCCTGGAGCAGGAACGGCTCGTACAGGTCTTCGAGGGTCCCGCGGTCCTCCCCGAGCGACGAGGCGAGCGAGGACACCCCCGCCGGACCGCCGCCGAACTTCTCGACGAGGACCGACAGGATCCGGATGTCGAGCTCGTCGAGGCCGTACTCGTCCACCTCGAGCTTCGCGAGCGCTTCGTCGGCGGTCTGCCGATCCAGCACCGTTTTCCCGGCGACCTGCGCGAAGTCGCGGACGCGCCGGAGCAGCCGATTCGCGATGCGGGGAGTTCCGCGGCTGCGCCGCGCAATCTCGCGGGCCGCGTCGTCTTCGATCGGGACGCCGAGAATCCGCGCGGATCGTTCGATGATCGTCGCCAGGGAATCGGGATCGTAGAAGTCGAGGCGGTGCTGGATCCCGAACCGCGCATGCAGGGGCTGCGAGAGGAGCCCCGGCCGCGTCGTCGCCCCGACCAGCGTGAAGGGCTTCAGCTCGATGCGGTGCGTCCGCGCCGCGGGCCCTTCTCCGATCACGACGTCGAGGACGAAATCCTCCATCGCGGAGTAGAGGACTTCCTCGACCGCCGTCGGCAGCCGGTGGATTTCGTCGATGAAGAGGACGTCGCCGGGCTGCAGGTTCGTCAGGATCGCGGCGAGGTCCCCCGCGCGCGCGATCATCGGCCCGGCGGTGATGCGCAGGCCCACGCCCATCTCGTGGGCGACGATGTGGGCGAGCGTCGTCTTGCCGAGCCCGGGCGGCCCGGTCAGGAGCACGTGGTCGAGCGCCTCGCCGCGCGCCCTGGCGGCCTGAAGGAAGACCTCGAGGTTGTCCCGGACTTTCTTCTGGCCGATGTACTCGGAGAGCCTTCGCGGCCGCAGCTTCGGCTCGACGGCGGCTTCTTCCTCGAGCGCGGAGGGCGAGAGGACGGACCGGTGGGCTTCGTTCACGACGAACTCATTATCCCTGATCGTCGGCGGGCGCGGACCATACGGGTCGCTATACGCGTCCGTGGCGTTCGCCGGCGGGATCAAGGTACGCCCGGGTACGCCCTCACCCGCCGGCCGGGCGCCCCGAACGCGTCTTTCAACCCGTCTGCCTCCGCCTCAGAGTTTTCTCGAATCCACGACGATCCCGAGCGGACATGACCATTCTTCGTCGTGTGTCAATCGTGGGAACCACCGGACGCGGCGAGACGCGTGCGAAACGGAATGCGGGTCGCCCGCGGTGCCGGCTACCCTCCCGAGAGCGCCGCGAGCGCTTCTTTCAAAAAGTCGGCAAACGAGGGAGGCGCGCCTTTGCGCGTCAGGTGATCGACGACGCGGTCGGCCTCCGACTTCTTGTAGCCGAAGTTGACGAGCGCCGAGACGACGTCCCGCGCCTCGACGCCGGGCCCGCCGGCGGGAGGGACGAAGAGTTTCTCTGCTTTCTCCTTGAGCTCGAGCGTCAGCCGCTCCGCGGTCTTCTTCCCGATCCCGGGAATCGACACGAGCCGACGCGCGTCCCCTTTCGCGAGCGCGCCGAGGAGGTCGTCGGCGGGAATGCCGGAAAGGAGCGTGAGCGCGAGCTTCGGACCGACTCCCGAGACGGAGATCAGCATCTCGAAGAGCTTCTTCTCGCGCTCCGAGGCGAACCCGAAGAGCGCCAGCATGTCCTCCCGCACGTGGGTGTGGATGAGGAGCGCGGCGGAGTTTCCCGCGTCCGGCAGCTCCTGGTAGGTCTGGAACGAAATCGCGACGGAGTAGCCGACGCCCGACACGTCGATCACGACGCGGTCGGGGAGCTTCTCGAGGAGCGCGCCGGAGAGACGCGCGATCATCGGCGGCCCGCGTCCGGGGCGGCGTCCCGCGCAACGTTGCTGGCGGCCCCTGGCGCGGAGTCCGGCGCAACATCCGGCGCGGCGTTCAGCGCCGCATCCGGCGCGGCGTTCAGCGCCGCATCCTGTGCGGCGTTCAGCGCCGCATCGAGGTCCGCGACGAGGTCGCGGACATCCTCCGCGCCGACGGACAGCCGGATCGTCGATTCCCGGATCCCGAGCGCCTCTCGGCGCGCCGGGTCGATCATCGCGGGAGAATGCGAGGTGATCGCCGGCAGATCGGCGGTCGTTTCCACCGACCCGAGCGACGTCGCGAGCCGGATCAGCCGCAGCGATTCGACGGTGCGGCGCGCCGCCGGGCCGCCGCCGGCAACGTCGAAGGCGAGCATCGCGCCGAAAACGCCGCCCATTTGCCGCCGCGCGACCTCGTGGCCCGGATGATCCGGCAGCCCCGGGTAGTGCACCCGCTCGACCGCCGGATGCGACGCAAGGCGCCGGGCGATCGCCATCGCGTTCTCCGACTGCGCCCGCACGCGGAGCGCCACCGTCTTCATCCCGCGCGTCAGGAGCCACGCCGCGTGCGGGTCGAGGATCGCTCCCGACATCTTCCGCGCCGTGCGGAGCCTCGCGGCGACCGGGGCCGCCGCGCAGGCGAAACCCGCCGTCACGTCGGCGTGCCCGTTCAGGTACTTCGTCGCGGAATGGAGGACGAGGTCGAACCCGAGCGCGGCGGGGCGCTGGAGGACCGGGGAGCCGAACGTCGAATCGACTGCGCAGAGGAGCCCGCGATCCTTCGCCCGCCGGGCCACCGCTTCGAGGTCGACGATCTTGACGAGCGGGTTCGTGGGGGTCTCGACGTAGAGGAGGCGCGTCGCGGGCCGGATCGCCCGCCCGAAGTCCGGGTCGGCCGAAGTCGGCACGAGCGTGACCTCGATTCCCGCGGCGGGAAAGACGTCGCGGAAGAGGGCGAGGGTCCCGCCGTAGAGGTCCTCGGTCGCGACGACGTGATCGCCCGGCGAGAGCACCGCCTTGAGCGCGACGCCGATCGCCGCGAGACCGGAGGCGAAGACCACTGCGTCCTCGGTCCCCTCGAGGGCCGCCATCTTCCTCTCGGCGGCCGTGATGGTCGGGTTCCCGTAGCGCGAGTAGAAGAGATCGCGACGCTCGCCGCGCGCGGCGGCCTCGAGCTGTGCGACGTCCTTGAACCAGAAGGGGGCCGTCTGCCAGATCGGGTCGACGAGCGCGCCGGAGCGGTCGTCCTCGCCGGCGCGCGTCGCCTCGGTGTCGATCCCGCGACGGCGATACGGGCGGTTATCCGGGTCCGGCCGGCCTGCCGACGGGCTGCCAGGTTCGAGCGACTTACGGGTCACGCTTTCCTCTTGGCGGGGATTCCCGAGGGGAGCTCGAGGGGATGCTTCCCCTCGACTCGAACGTTTAGCGACCGCTCATGCTCCATCTGCGAAGCAGGCGGTCGCGACGCCTCACCCGCCGACCCGCCGTCCGGATCCGCCTTCCCACCCGTCTCGCCGCGCTTCATCGCCATCGGAGCCCGGCACTTCTCTTCCCGATCGCCTCGGTGTCGATCCCGCGACGGCGCGGCGCGTCGTGCGGACCGGACGGCCCGCTCATCACCCCTGCGTGTACCGCTTCAGGATCTCGTCGTTGACGACGATCTTCTCCTGACTGCGGCGGTGCGCGAGCTCGGCCTCGATCAGCTTCTGCGCCTCCTGCTGGCGCGCGGCGTCGGCGAGCTTGTCCTTCTGCGCCGCGAACGCCGCCGGGTCGAAATCGGTCTTCGAGACGACGCGGTAGATCACGACGCCCTTCCCGGGAAGCGCGACGGGGTCGCCGTACTGCCCGGCGGGCGTCTTGAAGATCGCGTCGGCGAGGGCCGGCGAAGCGCCGAGGCTGCCGATCGGCGCCCCCTTGCCGAACTCGGCCGGAGTCTGGACGTCGGCTTGATAGCGCTTCGCGACCGCCGCGAGGTCGGCGCCGCCGCGCAGCTCCGCCACCACGGGACGCGCGGCGCCGAGCTCCCGTTCCTCGGTCTGGCGCCGGGCGTACTCGGCGGCGACCTTCGCGCGAACCTCGGCGAATTCCGGGATCCCCGGCGGCTTCACGTCGGCGACCTTGACGATCGCGAGGCCGCGCGGCGTCGGCACGGGCTGCGGCGAGACCTCCCCCTTCTTCAGGGCGAACGCCGCCTTCAGGAACCCCGGCGCGTAGCCGATCCCCGGCACCTGACCCTGCGCCGTCACCCAGTCGGTCGCGTCGAAGGAGACCACGTCGTCGGCGAGCTTGCGGAGGTCCGCGTCGCTCGCGTTCTTGCCGATCGCCTTCTGGAGCGCCTCGGCCTTGCGCTGCTCGGCGGCCTTCATCTGGTCCTGCGTGAGGATCGACGCGATCCGCGGCGTCGCCTCGGCGAGCGTCTGCTTGCCCGCGGGGAGCTTCGCCATCAGCTTGATCACGTGGTAGCCGAAGTCGGATTTCACCGGCCCACGGATCTCGCCCGGAGACATCGAGAACGCGGCCTCCTCGAACGGCGGGACCATCTGGCCGCGCGCGAACGGCGGGAGATCGCCTCCCTGCGCCTTCGAGCCGGGGTCGTCGGAGTACTTCCGCGCGAGCTCGGCGAAGTCCTCTCCCTTCTTCGCGCGCGCCAGGACGTCCTCCGCCTTCTTCTTCGCGGCGGCGTCCTCGGCGGGTGTCGCGTCCTTGCCGGTCTTGATCAGGATGTGGGCGGCGTGCACCCGCTCGGCGACCGCGAAGTCGTCGGAGTGCGCGTCGTAGTATGCCTGGATCTCGGCCGGCGAGGGCTTCAGCTTCTCGCGGAGCTTCGACTGCTCGACGAGGAGATACTTGAGCTTGCGGCGCTCCGGCTCGCGGAAGAGATCCTTGTTCCCGTCGTAGAACTTCATGAGCTCCGCGTCGGAAGGCGCGGCCGGCGCCGAAGCGGCGAGCCTGGCAGGAGGAAGGAGGACGTACTCGACCTTCGCCTTCTCGTTCTGGGCCTCGAACTGCGACTTCAGGCGCTCCTCCGGGATGACGAGGCTCGCCGCGACGAGCGCGTTGTACTTCTCGATCAGCATGTCCTCGCGGAAGCCGCGCTCGAACTGCCCGACCGTCAGACCGTACGCCGCCAGCGCGCTCGCGTACTCGGAGGCGCCGACGAACTGGCCGTTGCGCTGGAAGGCCGGCATCGCCTGGATCCGCCCGGCGAGCTCGGCGTCGGCCACCCGCAGCCCCGTCCGCTGCGCGGCCTCCAGCAGCATCCGCCGCTCGATCATGCCGTTCAACACCTGGTTCGGGAGGTCCATCGCCTTCGCGAGGGCCGGAGACCAGTTCCCCTTGTACATCTGCCGGTACCGGTCCTCGGTCTGCTTGTACTGGCGGTCGAAGTCGGCCGCGGTGATCGGTTCACCGTGGAGGGTCGCGACCTCGCCGCTGGTCGCCTTGTCGCCGCGCACGCGCCCCATTCCCCAGTCGACGAAGATGAAGGCGACGAACACGATGACCACGAACCACAGCACCCACTTGAGATGCTGGAAGCTTCGACGCATGACTTTGAGCATGGGCTGACGTTCTCCTTCCCGAGTCTTTCGGCGAACTTGATATATTAACAACGCGCACCGCACGGCGCAAAGCGGAAGAATTTGTCCCGGTCGGGGGGCTATGTTATAAGGCGGACGACGGTAAGTTCCGCTCATTCCTCAACTTATGGCACAGACGGCAAACAAGAGGGCGACCCGGGGAGACCTCGAATGGATCGTCTTCTCCTACCGCGACGTGCGGCGGTGGTTGATCATTCTCCTGGTCGCCGGAGGGGCCGCGACGTGGGGAGTGCACGTCTACCGCCGCAACCACGTCTCGCCGGAGCTGCGCGCAGAGCGGCAGATCCAGCAGGCCGAGACGACCTACAAGAACGCCGAAGCGAGCCCCGAGGCTTCCCGGTTCACGGCGACGCTCGGGCAGGCGAAGGAACGGCTGGCCGACGCCAGGAGCGCACTCGAGAACGCGAAGAACGTCGAGGCGTACGACCTCGCGGTCGAGTCGGAATCGCTCTCGCGCCGGGCGCTCGGCCGCGCCGGCCACTCCGACATCGGCGACGCGACGTTCGTCGCGCTCGACGGCGAGGTCACGATCCAGCGCGCCGGCCGCGGCACGTGGGAAGAATGCCGGCTGCGCCAGTCGCTGTACGACGGCGACTTCATCAAGACCTCCTCGTCGGGTTCGGCGGAGATCATGTTCTTCGACGGCACCCTCTACCAGCTCCGCCCCGATTCGCTCTTCGAGGTCAAGAGCGGGCAGCGGCCCGACCGCGAGAAATCGAGCGCCGTCGACATGGTGTCGGGCTCGATCCAGGTCTACACGTCCAACGCGCCGTCGCAGATCCGCACGAAGGCCGTGTCGGCCGAGGTGCAGCGCGATTCGGAGGTCGGAGTCTCCGTCGCCGAAAACCACGACACGGAAGTTTCGAGCTACCGCGGCCAGGCGGTGCTGCGGACCGAGCGCGACAGCGTCGTCCTCTCCGACCGCGAGCGCGTGCGCGCCAACGCCGCGACGCAGCGCCTCGGCGGCAAGATCGCGCTGCCCGAGTCCCCCGCGCCCGTCGACCCCGCCGACAACCGGATCTTCGACCTGAAGAAGAACGCCGACGTCGTGCTCCGCTGGACCGCCGTGAAGGAGGCCTCCCGCTACCACCTCCAGGTCTCGCGGTCGCGGCTCTTCATTCCCGATGCGACGCCGCTCGACCTCTCGGACCGCCGCGGCCTCCAGGCCGCGATCCGGCCTCACGAGGAAGGGTCGTACTACTGGCGTGTCGCGGCGATCAGCGGCAAGGGGGTCTCCTCCGACTGGAGCCCTTACCGCCGGTTCCGGGTCGTGGCCGACGCCGCGAAGGCCGGCGCGCCGGCCGGTGCGCCGCCGCCCCTCCAGATCGAGACCCCGCAGCAGATGGGCAACCTCTTCCTGATCTTCGGACACACCGATCCGTCGGCCTCCGTCTCGGTGGGCGGCAAGCGCGCCGACGTCGAGCCGGACGGCTCGTTCAAGACGACCGTCACCGTCGACACCGAGGGGGAATCGCAGATCGTCGTCAAGGCCGCCGACGCCGCGGGGCGCGAGACCGTCAAACGCATTCGCGTATTCGTGGAATTATTCTGACCGGGCCGCTTCCTCGCGAAGGAGATCCATGGGCTGGAAATCGCTCTTTTCCCTCTTCTCGTCCGATCTCGCGATCGACCTCGGGACCGCGAACACCCTCGTCTTCGCGCTCAACCGCGGAATCATCGTCCGCGAGCCCTCGATCGTCGCGATCAACAAGCTGACCAACCGGGTGGAAGCGGTCGGCAAGGAAGCCAAGGAGATGCTCGGCCGCACCCCGGGCAACATCGCCGCGATCCGGCCGATGAAGGACGGCGTCATCGCCGACTTCGAGGTCACGGAGAAAATGCTCGATTACTTCATCAAGAAGGCGCACGGCCGGTCGCTCTTCGTCCGGCCCCGCATCGTGATCTCCGTCCCGTCGGACATCACGCAGGTCGAAAAGCGCGCGGTCCAGGACTCCGCGATGCGCGCGGGCGCGTCGGAGGTGTACATCATCGAGCAGGCGATGGCCGCCGCCATCGGATCGGGGCTTCCGATCACCGAGCCGGCAGGCAACATGATCGTCGACATCGGCGGCGGGACGACCGACGTCGCCGTCATCTCGCTCGCGGGGATCGTCTATTCCCGCTCCGTGCGGATCGCCTCCAACGAGATGGACGAAGCGATCGTCCAGTACATCAAACGCAAGTACAACCTCCTCGTCGGCGAGCGGACGGCCGAGCAGATCAAGATCGAGATCGGCTCCGCCCACCCGCTCGACGAGCCGATGACGATGGAGGTCAAGGGACGCGACCTCGTCGAAGGCGTGCCGAAGACGCTGCTGCTCTCCGACGAGGAGATCCGGGAGGCGCTCTCGGAGGTCGTCGCCGCGATCGTCGAGACCGTCCGTGTCGCCCTCGAGCGCACCCCGCCCGAGCTCTCCGCCGACATCATGGACCGCGGGATCGTCATCACCGGGGGTGGATCCCTGCTCAAGAACCTCGACCGGCGGCTGCGCGAGGAAACGGGTCTGCCGATCTCGTACGCCGAGGACCCGCTCGCCTCGGTCGCCCTCGGCACCGGCGCCATGCTCACCGACTTCGGTCTCCTGAAAAAGATCTCGATTGCCTGATCCGCGCCTTCCTTCGCCCGCCGCCGGCGCCCGGCACGCGAAAATCGTCCTCGCCGGGACGCTCGGAGGCTGCCTTCTGCTGATGTCGGCGCAGGCCCGCCAGAAAGGGCGCGGGCCGTCGCTGCTCGAGCGGACCGGGTTCTTCGTGCTCAGTCCCCTCGTCGCCGGCAGCCATCAGGCGGCGCAGGCGGAGAAGTCGGTCGCCGGGTCGATCCGGTCCTATTTCGGCGCCCGCCGGGAGAACGAGGTCCTCCGCCGCCGCGTCTCCTCGCTCGAAGAGCAGGTGTTCGCGCTGCGCGCGGGCGCCGAGGACGCGGCGCATCTGCGCGCGCTCCTCAAGCTCGCCCCGTTCCTTCCGGCAGTGCGCGCCGCGGCGCCGATCCTTTCGATCGAGGAGCGGGGCTCGTACCGCCGCGCGTTGATCGGTGCGGGCGCCGACTCGGGAGTCCTCCCCCGGTCGCCGCTCGCCGTGACGGCCGGACTGGTGGGACGCGTCACGTCCGTTTCGCCGCGGTTTGCGAAAGCGATCCTCGTCACCGACGCGGATTCCGCGGTCGGCGGACGGATCGCGCGCACCGGCGAGCAGGGCGTCGTGCGGGGGGACGGCGGGGAGCTGCGGATCGACTACGTCTCGGCGCTCGCCGACGTGCGGCCGGGAGACCTCGTCGAGACGGCCGGGATCGACGGGATCTTCCCGCGCGGCATCCCGATCGGCACGGTCACGCGGGTCACCCGCGGCAAGGCGCTCTTCCTCGCGATCCGACTCGCTCCCGCCGCCCCGCTCCACCGGCTGGACGACGTCCTGGTCCTCGACCCGGCTCCCTCGGCCGAAGACGGTCGGAGCCCTTCCGAGTAATGCCGTGGGCCGCGCGCGCGAGGTTTGCGAGTCGCAGAATCGCCCGGAAGGGATTTTGACCCGTGAAGGCGCTGCGCGTCGCGATCTCGACCCTCGCCGCGGCCGGCGCGACGGTGCTCTTCGCCTCGCTGCGCGCGCCGCTGCTCTCCTCGGTCGACTGGTTCCTCCTCGCCGTGGCGTACCAGGCGGCGTCGGCGAGCTTCATCGCCGCGACGGTCGGGGGAGCGCTCGGAGGATTGATCGAGGACGTGCTGCTCCATCCGCTGAAGGGGGCCCACGCATTCGCGAAGGCGCTCCTCGGGTATGCGTTCGCGCTGGTGGCGGTCCGGATGGTCTTCGGCGGCGCGCTCGTCGTCGCCGCGACGATCGCGATCGCGGAGCTCGCCAACGACGTGCTGGTCGCGGCGCTCGGCCGTCTCCTTCTCGGAACGCGCTTCGCGATCACCTCCGCGGATCTCGGCGGGAGCGTCGTGACGGGCGCCGTCGGCGGGCTGCTCTACTGGGCGTGGCGATTTCCCTGGAAGGAGGAGTGGCGCCGGCGCCAGCGGCGGAGGCTCCGTTGAGGGCGCCGGTCGCTCGGCTCCGCCTCGCTCGGCGCCACCCTACCCCGGCCTGCGGCCACCCCTCCCCATGGGGGGAGGGGACGGGGGTAGGCCTCGAACCATGAGGCTGCGAGGGAGCTCTTCCGAGGAGCGCGAGTCTTTCCAGCGCATGATCGAAGTCGCGTTCATCGCGGCGGCGTTCGCCTTCGCCGCGATGGCGACGGCCTACTGGTACACGCAGATCGTCCGCGGCGACTACTATTTCAAGCTCTCGGAGAACAACCGCCTGCGTTCGGTCGCGGTCACCGCCGCGCGCGGAGTGATCTACGACCGCCACGGGGTCCCGCTCGCCGAGAACGAGCCCTCCTACACCCTCTACCTCTACCGGCGTGAGACGAAGAACCTCGCCGCGTCGATCGACACGGCGGTTTCTCTCCTCGGGCTCCCGCGCGAGGACGTGGAACGCCGGGTGGCGCGCTATCGGACGTACTTCGACTTCGTCCCGATCGCGCTCGCCGAGAACCTCACGATCGGCGAGGTCGCGGCGATCGAGGCGCGCGGCGCGGAGGACCCCGAATTCGCCGTCGGCGTCGGGCAGCGGCGGCTGTACACGAAGGGGACGGGCGCGCAGGCGATCGGGTATCTCTCCGAGGCGTCGCCGAACCAGATCGCGGCGCAGCCGGACCGCTACCGGCCGGGTGTGGCGATCGGGCAGCGCGGAATCGAGAGCGCCTACCAGGACCTCCTCGCCGGACGCGACGGCGAGCGGCGGATCATCGTCGACTCCTTCGGCCACGAGACCGCCGAGGAGAGCCGCGAGGACCCGGTGCCCGGCAGGAACCTGACGCTCACGATCGACGAGAGGCTTCAGGAGGTCGCGGAGCGGTATTTCCAGAACCGCGTGGGATCGGCCGTCGCGATGGATCCGAAGACCGGGCAGATCCTCGCGATGATCTCGGCGCCCTCCTACGATCCGAATCTCTTCTCGCGGCGGATGACCGGCACCCAATGGGCGACGCTCGTCGACAATCCCTTCCGCCCGCTGCAGAACCGCGCGATCCAGAACGTCTATTCGCCCGGCTCCGCGTTCAAGGTCTTCCTCGCGGTCGAAGGCCTCGCCGGCGGCTACATCACGCCCGACACGAAGGTCTTCTGCCCGGGGTACGCGACGTTCTACGGCCGCGCGTTCAAGTGCCACAAGAAGGAAGGGCACGGCTGGGTGAACCTCCGCGAGGCGATCCGCGGCTCGTGCGACGTGTACTTCTACACGCTCGGCAAGCGCATGGGGATCGAGAAGATCGCCGAGGCCGCGCGGGCCTTCGGGTTCGGAAAGCCGACCGGACTCGACCTCCCGAACGAGAAGGCGGGCCTGGTCCCCTCCGAGGAATGGAGCGAAAAGGTCCGCAAGGCCCACTGGTATCCCTCCGAGACGATCTCGGTCGCGATCGGCCAGGGGCCGCTCCTCGTCACCTCGCTGCAGCTCGCGCGCGGCCTCGCCGGACTCGTCAACGGCGGGCGCTTCCCGCGGCCGCACCTCTTCCTCTCCGCCCAGGACGCGCAGACCGGCGGCCGCTTCGAGTACTTCGACGGGACCGAGGAGCGGATGAAGATCGATCCCGCGATCGTCGGGCAGGTCGAGGACGCGATGTGGGCGGTGGTCAACGAACCGGGAGGAACGGCTTACCTCTCGAGGCTCCCGGGCCTCGATCTCTGCGGGAAGACGGGCTCCGTTCAGGTGGTCGCCCAGAAGGACACCAAGAAGGAGGGATCGCTCCCGTTCGAGAAGCGCGACCACGCGTGGTTCATCGGTTTCGCGCCGAGGCGGGATCCGAAGATCGTCATCGCGGTCTTCGTCGAGCACGGCCAGCACGGCGCCTCGGCCGCGGCGCCGCTCGCGCGCGACCTCGCCGCGACGTACCTCGGCGTTCCGATCCCCCACCCGGCGGAGCCCGGCGAGCCACCGGCCGGAGCTCCCGCCCCGACCACGATCGCGGCCGCGCGCGCCGCGGCGTCGCTTCCGGCGCCCGCGCGGAAAGCCGCGCCGATCACGGAGGCTCGCCGGTGAGGGGCCTGTTCCAGAGGAGACGCGTCGACACGACGCTCCTTCTCGCCGTCCTCGCGCTGCTCGGCATCGGTCTTCTCCTCGTCGCCTCGTCCACGCTCGGGGGGCGCAACGCCGAGCTCACCGGCCGCCAGGCGATGTGGATGGGCGTCGGCATCGCGCTGATGCTCGGGATGCTCGCCGTCGACTATCGGGTGCTGCTGAAGTTTTCCTTCCCGATCTACGCGGCCTCGCTCGCACCGCTCGTGTATCTCCTCGCCCTCGGGCACCGGATCGCGCACGTCCGCTCCTGGGTGAGGTTCGGCGGCTATCAGTTCCAGCCCGCCGAGGTCGCCAAGGTCGCGACCGCGCTGCTGCTGGCCTACCTCTTCGAGAACGAGCAGGACCGGCGCCTCCGTCCGGCGGCGCTCGGAAAGCTGTTCGCGATGGTGCTCGTCCCGTGCCTGCTCGTTTTCCTCCAGCCCGATCTCGGCCTCGCGCTCACGTTCGTGCCGCTCCTCCTCGTCGGGATGTACTTCGGCCGCATGCGCCGCCGGTACTGGGCGCTCCTCGCCGCCGCGCTCGTCGTCTGCTGCGCCGTCGGGTGGCTGTTCCTCAAGGATTATCAGAAGCAGAGGATCACGACCTTCGTTCACCCCGACGTCGACGTCTCCGGGGCCGGCTACCAGGTCCGCCAGTCGAAGATCGCGGTCGGCTCCGGCGGCCTGGTGGGCAAGGGCTACCGCCGCGGGACGCAGAGCCAGCTCCGGTTCCTGCCGGTCCGGCACACGGATTTCATCTTCGCGGTGCTCGCCGAGGAATTCGGGTTCCTCGGCGTGCTCGTCGTCCTCTCGCTCTACGCGACCGTCGTCCTGCGCGGGCTGCGCCTCGCGACGCACGCGCGCGACCGCGGCGGAGCCTTCCTCGTGCTGGGGCTCACCGCCTGCCTCTTCTTCTCGGTCATGTTGAACACCGGGATGATGATCGGCCTCTTCCCGACGACGGGGATTCCGCTGCCGCTCCTCTCGTACGGCGGGTCGTCGGTCGCGACGACGCTCGCCTCGATCGGCCTGATCCTGTCGGTCGAAGCGAGGAGATTCGCGAATGCCTGACTCGAGGACATCGCGAATGCCTGAGACCGAATGAGCGACGCCGTCAAGGAAATCCTGATCGACTGCAGCCCGGCCCAGACGCGGGTCGCGCTGACGGAAAACGGCAAGCCGGTGGAGCTCTTCCTCGAGCGCGCGCGGCGGTCGGGCTCGGTCGGCGACATCTATCTCGGCC
>DATFVB010000312.1 GCA_035260525.1 Thermoanaerobaculia bacterium | reverse complement strand
CACGCTCCCGGTCCGGTTCGGCGTGCGCGGGGCCGCGAGGATCATGGCGCCCTTCTTCGTCCTGCCCTGGATCGCCCTGGCCGCGCTGACGTTCGCGCACGACCCCGCGCACCCGTCGCTGCCGCTCTTGACCGGGAACCGCCCGTTCCTGCTCTCGATGGGGGCGGTCCTCGCGGTCTGGGGACTCTACGCGGCGTCGCTCCTCGTCCGCGATCCCGACGCGCTCACGGCGACCGAGAACCATCCCGCGTGGCGGCACATGTACCTGATCCTGATGGCGGCGCAGGTCGGGTTCGCCCTCGCGTATCTCGCCTAGCGGCCGCACGGCTCGCGCTGCCGTCGAGCCGTGCGGCTTCCCTGCACTCGGGGCCGTTCGCGATCCGAGCTCCGAGAGGTCGCGAACGCATTCCCCGGGGCCGGGGGCGCCGGAGTCGTCGAGCCCTCTGGGGCGAGCGATGGAGGTCGTATCCACCGCGCGACGTGAGTCGCAGCCGCGAAGCGGCCGACGCGTCAGCGCCGAGCGCGCCGATCCTCCTCCGCTCTCCGAGCTTCGGCGGACAAGGCGGTAATCAACGATGGTCCGGCTCGCGAACCTCAATCGAAGTTGATCCGCCGAAGCCTTGGCGAAGGTGGATCGCCGCGCACGCCAGTGCGCGAGCCTATCGCGGAAAGTCTCCTCGATGGGATGAACGCGCAGCGCACGCCGCTATGCGGCTCCCTCATCCGACGGCTCTCGCTTCGCCTCGGCCGTCACCTTCTCCCGCGGGGAGAAGGGAATTCGGCGGCCTCCTGCGGTCGCAGCTCCGTGTGTGCGCAAGCGCCCGGCGAGGAGGAGGTCCGCGATCTGAGAGGCCGCCAGCGGTCGAGCGCACACGAGGTCGCGAGCGAGGCGAGCTCCCGAATTCCCTCTCCCTTGGGGAGAGGATGCCGCGTACTCGCGGCAGGTGAGGGGTCCGGTCGAGGAGGCGCGAGCCGTGCGGCCGTTGCTGGCATACATATTGTAAAATCATCCTCCGATGACCTGGGAACGCGCCGTTCACTTCGCCGGCCCCATCGCGCTGTTCCTGATCGCCCTGCGCCCCCTCACGCGGAGCCGCGGCCATCACGCCGTCGACCGGCGGACCGCGTGGCTCTGCCTCCTCGGCGGCGTGGTGTGGCCGGTTTCGGCGCTGCTTCGCCTCGCGTCGGGCACCGAGACCGAGAGGCTCTTCGAGTTTCTGGACAGCTTCTCGATATTTTTTGGGGGCGTGCTCTTTGCATACGGTTTCTGGGCGCTGCGCCGGGTCCGGTTCTCGCTTCATTCGGAAGGAAACGACTGGGCGTCGAAGTACCGGAATTCCGAGAAGCGAGCCCGCAGCCGGTCGCGCTCGGAGGGTAAGTGACCGGAGACCCCGCGGCGGCCATTTCCAGGACACCCGAAAACGAGCCCGTTCCCGACCTCACGGCGCGCTGGAGCGCGCTGTCCTTCTCGCTCGACGAGAAGGCGCTCACGGCGCTCGCCCGCCGCATGGCCGCGGAAATCCCGGAGCTCGACGACCTGAGCGTCCACGCCGCGCCGGGGGAGCTCTCGGTCACCGTCGTCGTGCGCCGGTTCGGCGTGCCGCTCTCGGCGCGCGCCTCGCTGTCCCAGATCCGTTTCAAGGACGGGTTCCTCGCCTTCGTCGTCGAGAGCGTCGACGCGCTGTCGTTCATCCCCATCCCCGACGCGCTGATCGGGATCCTCGTCGAGAAGGCGCCGCCGGGCCTCCTGACGTACTACAAGGCGGATCGCATTCTCGTCGTGAACGTCAACGAATGGCTCCCGACCGGCCTCGACGTGACCCTCGACCGCGCCGAGTTCGGCCGCGGCGAGGTGACGCTGTTCGTAGCGCCGGGACGGTTCGACCTCTCCCGGATCCTGGGAGAACGACCGTAGGGAAATCCGAAGCTCGAATTTCGAAATCCGAAACAAAGCTCGAAATCCGGATGTCGAAAATCGAAGCGGGCTCCGTTTCGGTCATTCGAATTTCGGAATTTCGGATTTGTTTTGAGCTTTGAGCTTCGAGCTTCGGATTTCGAATTTCCGCGAGGCGCTAACGTGCTTCCGCTGTCACTCTTATCGTCGCGTCTTCGCTGGTGACCGTAACCAGCTCGCCCGGCCCGAGGTCGTCGATGCGCTTCAACAGCTCGCGGAGCGAGAGCGCCTTCTCCTGGGAGAGCCCCGCGATCAGGGGCCGGGGCGCCGTGATCTCCACGTCGTGGCGCCCGTGGTCGAAGACGACGATGTGAATGACGTCCCCTTCGCGGGAAACCTCGAGCCGGTCGTCGCCCCCTTCGCGGATCGGGATCGCTACGGGCTTCCCCGGCGCGCTCTTGTCCGCCGCGTCGAGGATGTCGCGCGGCGTGATCCGGACGTGCCCCTCCTCGCCGCTGAAATCCCAGTCGGTGAAATCCCCCTCGTCCCACGCGTGGGAGGCGAGGCTCGAGACCTTGCCCACGAGGAACCCGGGAATTCGCACCGACACGTGCTTGCGGCGGCCGTCGCGGTCGCCGTCGATCTGGACGCGAAACGAGCGCACGCGCCGCATCCCGGGCGCGGGGCGGCGGAAGAAACCCCAGACGAGCGCCACCACGAGGACGACGACCAGACCGAGGACGATCGCGCGGGTTTCCTTCATCCTGTCAGATCGTACGCGAACGCCGGGTAAAAGTTCCCCGGGCTGCGCCCGTAGCCAGCAGCGCATCCTGGTGATAAGATTCTTGTGAGAAATTTCACAAGCGTATCGTGGAGTTTCTCGGGGAGAGGGGCCGGAGAACACGGATGCCTCATTTCATACAGGAAACCTGCATCGCTTGCGGCGTGTGCGAGGTCAAGTGCCCGACGCACACGATCACGGGCGACAAGAAGGAAAAGTTCGTCATTCACCCGGAGCGCTGCATCGACTGCTCGGTCTGCGCGCGCTATTGCCCGGTCTCGTGCATCGAGAACAACGCGGGCCAGCTCGTCGAGAAGGTCAAGCCCAAGGAGATTCCGAAGGCGATCGTCGACCGGGACCTGTGCACGGGGTGCGAGTTCTGCATCGACATCTGCCCCTTCGACTGCATCTACCTGATCGAGGACCCGCTGCACGAGACGATGGTCCACAAGATCGCCGAGGTCGACGCGCCGGCCTGCGTCTCGTGCCGGCTGTGCGAGACGGTCTGCGACAAGGACGCGATCTTCGTCCCCAACCCGATCACCCAGGCCAAGCGCTACCTTCCGGTCATTTGACGCCGCCGCCGACCCGCCCGTGAACGAGAACGCCGCGCCCCGCGATTCCGACGATTCGACCGGCGAAGGCGGTCCCGGCCGCGCCGTCGTCCAGTTCTTCCTCGTGCCGCTCGTCGTCGTCGCGGTCTGCGTCGGCGTCTTCTTCCTCTTCTCGATGCTGACCTTCGAGCACAAGACTCCCGCGGACTACCTGGCCGACGTTCGGGGAGGGGCGGCGAACCAGCGGTGGCAGTCCGCCTTCGAGCTCTCCCGCGCCGTGTCGCGGATCCCCCCCGGCCCGGAGCGCCGGAAGCTCGCCGGGCAGACTCTCGAAGTCTACGAGCGGCTCCGCGCGGACCGCCCCGAGGACCGGGACGTGAAGCGCTACCTCGCGCTCGTCCTCGGCCGGCTCGGCGACGCCTCCGCGATCCCCGCCCTCGAGCGGAGCGCCCGCGACCCCGATGCGCTCGTGCGCCTCTACTCGACGTGGGCGCTCGGGATGCTCGGCGATCGGAACGCCGTTCCCATGATCGTCGCCGACTCCGGGACGGAAGATCCCGGGGCGCGCAAGATGGCGGCGTACGTCCTCGGCAAGCTCGGTGACCCGCGCGCGGTTCCGCGTCTCACCGCGATGACCGCCGACCATGCGGCCGACGTTCGGTGGAACGCGGCGATCGCGCTCGCGGAGCTTCGCGATCCGGCGGGGAAGGAAGTGCTCCACTCGATGCTCGATCGCCCGTCGCTCGCGCGGCAGGCCGAGAAGCTTTCGCCGGCGCAGGCCGAGGAAGCGATCGTGTCGGCCGCGAAGGCGGAGGCGCTCATCGGCGACCGCGACGCCCTCGCCGCGCTGTCGAAGCTCTCCGCGAGCGATCCGAGCCTGAAGGTCCGCGACGCGGCGCGCGCGGCGATGCGCTCGATCGGGGGCCGTCCTTGAGCGGGCGTCGCTCTCCGGTCCTCGACGGACATCGTTCCTGCGTCCTCGACGGATGCCGACATCGCGTCCTCGACAGCGGACGGACGGAGTCTTCCCGTCTCCTTGACGGACTCGGCGCTTTTGATATCGTGACTCGAGGGATGGAGGGGAACTGATGGCGGCGCGGGAGCCGAAGATCGTCTCGAGCCGGACGACGCCGGACGAGTCCGCAACCTCGGAGGGGATGAGCCGGCGCGACGCCGTCAAGTGGATGACGATCGCGTGGATCGGCTTCGCCGCGGCGGTCGGAGCCGGCGCGACCGCGATGCTGCGCTTCCTCTTTCCGAACGTCCTCTTCGAGCCCCCGACGCTCTTCAAGGCGGGGCCGCCGGCGGACTACGGCCTCGGCGTCGACGAACGCTGGAAAGAGAAGTACGGCGTCTGGATCGTCCGCAACACGGCGGAGATCTACTCGCTGATCGCCGTCTGCGTGCATCTCGGCTGCACGCCGAACTGGCTCGCCGCGCAGAACAAGTTCAAGTGCCCGTGCCACGGCTCGGGCTACTACATCTCCGGAATCAACTTCGAGGGGCCGGCGCCGCGCGCGCTCGAGCGCGCCGCGATCTCGGTCTCTCCCGACGACGGCCAGCTGATCGTCGACAAGGGGACGAAGTTCCTCTTCGAGCAGGGGCAGTGGACCGACCCCAAGGCGTTCGTCAAAGTCGGGTAAGATTCCCCGAATTTTTTTGGGAGAAGCCAGTGAAACCGTCACCTTCTTTTCGTGAGACTCGCGTGATCGATGGTCGTCGGGCCGCGCGCGATCCGAACTCCGGGAGGTCGCGCGCCCGTCCGGGCGGGCCGGGGGCCCCGGAGCGGTCGAGGGCAGTCGCCCGAGCCGCGCAGGACAAATCGCGAAAAGTCTCCGCGACGGGACGAGAGCGCAGCGCCCTTTGGGGCGCAAGTCCCGGCGCGGAGGAGGTTCTCGATTTGGGAGGCCGTAAGCCGTCGAGCGCACACAACGCCGGGAGCTCAGCGACGATCCGAATAACCTCTCCCTTGGGGAGAGGATGCCGCGTAATCGCGGCCGGTGAGGGGTCCGCGTTAGGAAGCGCGAGCGGGGCGGCCGACGAGTGAAGGAGAAGCTCGAGGAACTCCAGCGCTCGATCGTCGACAGCCAGATCTGGAGGTCGATCTTCCGGGTCGGCGTCCCGAACACGAATCGCAAGCGGGTTCTCGCGATGCTCGGCAACGTCGTCCTGCATCTCCATCCGGTCAAGACCCGCAAGTCGGGCGTGAAGATGCGCTACACGTGGTGCGCCGGCGGCGTGACGTTCTTCCTCTTCCTCGTTCTCACGTTCACCGGCCTCCTGCTGATGTTCTATTACCGCCCGACCGTCGAATACGCGTACGTCGACGCGCTCGACCTGCG
>DATFVB010000311.1 GCA_035260525.1 Thermoanaerobaculia bacterium | reverse complement strand
CGGAAGATCGTGCTTCCGCCGCGGCGGCCGATCGCGCGGCCCGGCCCCCCGCCGGCCGCCGCGTCGCCCGCGCGTCCCGGGACCGTCCCGGCCCGTCCCGGCGCCCCGCCGCCGCGATTCGCGCCGGGCGCCCGCCCCGTTCCGAGCGTCTATCGCCCCGCGCCCGGCGCCCCCGGCGCGCGCATTCCCGGCGCCCGCCCGCCGCTGCCCCCCGGGCGGCCGGTCCCCGGGGGCCGCCCCCTGCGTCCCGGCACGACCGAGGCGCCCTCGGCCGCCGACGAGAACAAGGCCCTCCGCCGCAAGAAGGAGGAGGAGTCCAAGAAGGCCGCCGCCAAGAAGACCGGCGCGCGTCCGAAGATCAACGCCGCCGACGAGGTCGACCTGCGCGACTTCGTGGGCGAGTACCAGCCCGACACCTACTCGGACATCACGCTGCCGCTCATCGACAAGAACGCGACGATCGAGGAGCCGGCCGAGCCCAAACCGATATCGAAGTCGGCGATGCGGCGCGCGGGCAAGGAAACGCGGCACGACGACACCGGCAAGATCGTCGAGTTCAAGAAGCCGCTCCCGACGGGACCGGTCTTCCTCTCCGAGGGCGTGACGGTCAAGGAGCTCTCCGAGAAGCTCGGCGTGCTCGCCCGGGACCTCGTCCAGAAGCTCCTCCGGCGCGGCATGATGGTCACGATCAACCAGAGCCTCCCCGCCAACGTCGCGGTCGAGATCGCCCGCGAGATCGGCGTCGAGGCCGCCGTCGTCTCGTTCGAGGAAGAGATGGAGCTCGCTCGCGAGGAGAAGGGCGAGGCGGCGTCGCCCGAGAAGCTCGCGCCCCGCGCGCCCGTCGTGACGGTCATGGGGCACGTCGACCACGGGAAGACCTCCCTCCTCGACGCGATCCGCGAGACGAAGGTCGCGGCGAGCGAGGCGGGCGGGATCACGCAGCACATCGGCGCGTACCGCGTCGAGACGAAGGGCACCCCGATCGTCTTCCTCGACACGCCCGGCCACGAGGCCTTCACGCTGATGCGCGCGCGCGGCGCCGCGGCGACCGACATCGTCGTGCTCGTCGTCGCGGCCGACGACGGGGTGATGCCGCAGACCGTCGAGGCGATCGACCACGCCCGCGCGGCGAAGGTGCCGATCGTCGTCGCGATCAACAAGATCGACAAGCCCAATGCCAACGTCGAGCGCGTCAAGAAGGAGCTCGGCGACCGCGGCGTGCTCCTCGAGTCGTGGGGCGGCGACGTGCCGTCCGTCGAGGTCTCGGCCCTGAAGAAGCAGGGGATCGACCAGCTCCTCGAGATCATCAGGCTCGTGGCGGAGCTGCAGGAGCTCAAGGCCGATCCCACCGGCATGGCGCGCGGCGTCGTGATCGAGGCCCGCCGCGAGGCGGGACGCGGCAACGTCGCGACCGTGCTCGTCCAGTCGGGGACGCTCAAGATCGGCGACGTGTTCTACGCGGGCGCGGTCTCCGGGCGGCTGCGCGCGATGTCCGACGAGAACGGCAACCGCCTGACGGAGGCCGCCCCGTCGACGCCCGTCGAGGTGATGGGCTTCGAGGACCTCCCGTCGGCGGGCGATACCTTCCAGGTCGTCGAGAACGAGATTCGCGCGCGGCAGATCGTCTCGTTCCGGAAGGAGAAGAACCGCGAGCAGTCGATGGCGTCGTCGTCGAAGACCTCGCTCGAGGCGCTCTTCTCGCGCATCCAGGCCGGCGGGACCAAGGACCTCGCGATCATCTTGAAGGCCGACGTGATGGGCTCGGCCGAGGTCCTCTCCTCGACCCTGAAAAAGCTCTCGAGCGACCAGGTCAAGGTCAACGTGCTGCACGCCGGCGTGGGCGCGATCAACGTCAACGACGTGCTGCTCGCCTCGGCGTCGGGCGCGATCATCATCGGATTCAACGTGCGCCCCGAGAAGAAGGCCGAGACCGAGGCGGAGAAGGCCGGCGTCGACATCCGCCTCTACACCGTGATCTACAACATCACCGACGACATCCGGAAGGCGATGGAGGGGCTGCTCGAGCCGACGCTCAAGGAAGTCAATCGCGGCCGCGCCGAAGTGCGCAACACGTTCCAGGTCCCGAAGGTCGGCATCGTCGCCGGCTGCTACGTGACCGAGGGGACGATCCCGCGCTCGGCGGGCGTGCGGCTCCTGCGCGACAACCGCGTCGTCTACGAGGGAAAGATCGCGTCGCTCCGCCGGTTCAAGGACGACGTCTCGGAAGTGAAGACGGGTTTCGAGTGCGGCATCGGGCTCGAGCGCT
>DATFVB010000310.1 GCA_035260525.1 Thermoanaerobaculia bacterium | reverse complement strand
CGCGCCCGCGACGAGAACGGCCGCGTGGCGATGGACATGCGTGTCGTGGTCGGGAAAGCGATGAGCACGCAAACACCCGTCTTCTCCAGCCAGATGACGCACGTCATCCTGCGTCCCTACTGGAACGTTCCCGCCGGCATTCTCGGCAGGGAGATCGTCCCCGCCGTTGCGCGCGATCGCGGCTATCTCGCTCGCAAGAACTACGAGGTCATGACGCACGACGGCAAGGTGGTCACGTCCGGAAGAGTATCCGACGCCATCCTGACGCAGCTGCGCGCGGGGAGGCTCATGGTGCGACAGAAGCCCGGTCCTGCCAACTCGCTGGGCCTGGTCAAGCTGATGTTTCCGAACGAGTACAACGTCTATCTTCACGACACGCCTTCTCCGGAGCTGTTCTCGCGCTCGCGGCGCGATTTCAGCCATGGCTGCATTCGGGTCGAAAACGCCGCCGGGCTCGCCGCATGGGTGCTGCGCAACAATCCCGGATGGACGCTGGAGCGGGTGCGGCGGGAAATGCAGCACGGAAAGGACGACGTCATCGTGAACCTGGCAAAGCCCGTCCCCGTCTTCATCGTCTACGCGACGGCCGTCGCCTACGAGAGCGGCGACGTTCATTTCTACGACGACATTTACGGACACGATGCCGAACTGGCGGCGGCTCTCGCCAAGGGCTATCCGCACTCGTGATCGATTCTCTCGAGGCGACAAATATTCGGCGTGCCTGGTGGACCAGAACGGGGAAGGGTCCCGCCCCCGACGGGCCGGCGTTCCGACTGACGCCCGCGAAAGCGCCGGAAACCGGGCTCGATTCCGAGTGCGATCCTCCTCGAGCCGAGGTCTACGCCCTCGCCGACGAGGGGCGGCGCGCTGCTGCGCCGAGGGCGCGACGGAGCGCGCGTCCGGTGATCGGCTTCGTGAGATGGCCGTCGAAGCCCGCGAGCGCGGCCCGCTCGCGGTCCTCCGCCTGGCCGTAGCCCGTCAGTGCGACGAGGCGCAGCTCGCGGCCGAGCTCGGCCCGCGCCCTCTCCGCGACGGCATATCCGTCCAGGCGCGGGAGGCCGATGTCGATCAGCGCGACTTCCGGCCGGACCGACCGGATCAGCTCGAGGCCGTCGGGCCCGTCGGCCGCGGTCGCGACGACGTGGCCGTCGAGCTCGAGAAGCTGCCGGATCGACTCGCGCAGGTCGGCGTTGTCCTCGACGAGGACGACGCGGCGGCCGGCCGCATCCGGTGCGGGCTCCTCTCCGGGCGCCCCCGGTGCCGCTGCGGGCTCGCCCGCGGCGAGCGGAAGGAAGATCCGGAACTCGCTGCCGCGGCCCAGACCCTCGCTCGACGCCTCGACGGCGCCGCCATGGAGCGTCGCGAGATTCCGGACGAGCGTGAGGCCGATTCCCATGCCGCCCTGGGCGCGGTCGAGCGTGTCCTGCGCCTGCGCGAAGAGATTGAAGATGTTCGGGAGCATCTCGGGCGCGATCCCGGCGCCGGTGTCGCGAACCGCGACGAGCGCGCGCCCGCCGTCGCGGCGCACCTCGATCGTCACCCGCCCGCCGGGCGGCGTGTACTTGATCGCGTTGTTGACGACGTTCGTGACGATCTGCTCGAGCCGCACCGGGTCTCCCTCGACGCGGACGTCGTGGTCGGCGAAGACGGCGACGTCCAGCCGCTGCGCCCGGGCCGCCGGAGCGAGAGACTGGACGCAGCGTTCGGCGAGGTCGGCGAGCTCGACCGAGATCTTCTCGAGAACGATCTTCCCCGAGGTGACCCGGGAGACGTCGAGCAGGTCGTCGACGAGCCGCGCGAGATGCCGGCTCTGTCGCTGGATGATCCCGATCTCGGCGGAGGGCTCCGCCGATTTGCGCCGCCGCGAGAGCTCGGCCGCGGCCATGATCGCGCCGAGGGGATTCCGGAGCTCGTGCCCGAGCATCGCGAGGAACCGGTCGCGCTGGAGGACGCTCTCCTGGAGATCCAGGAGGAGGTCGCGCAGCTGGTACTGGCGCCGGCGCGCGCGAAGCCCGGCGAGCGCCGCGGTGGCGAGATTGAGCTTGCGGACGGGACGGTCGAGGAGAGTGACGTTGCCCAGGTACTCGAGCATCTCGAGAAGGTGCCCTCCCGAATCGGGCTCCGCCGCGCGGAACACGACGAGCGGGAAGTCGGACCACGGCGGCTGGTCGCGGATAGCCCGCGCGAGACGTTCGAAGTGCGGGACGAGCGCTTCTTCCGTGATGAGACCAGCGCCCGCCTCCGGCATCTCGCCGCAGAATTCCGGGAGGTCGGAGCAGAGTTGGGCCGCCAGCCCCTCGCTCTCGAGCATGTCTCGCGCGAGCGCTCCATCCCGGCCGCGGGGCGCGAGAACCAGGATCGTCTCCTCCCGACGTCTGTTCCGAAGGCTCATCGCCCCCCGTATTTCGGCGCATCCTCGTGTTCCGACGGCCCGTCGTCTTCGTTTTCCGGCGGCCGATCGGCGCCCCGCAGGAGCGTTTCCTTGCGTCCGATGAAGCGCGGCGTCCCGGTCATGAGCCCCGAGAACTCGGCGAGCGGCTCTCCCGCGCGAATTCCGCCCGCGTCGATCCGGTACTCGCGGATTGCCCGCTCGTGCATCCCGGCGCGCTTCTTGACGACCGAAACCGCCTTGTGAAGCTGCCCGCCCGCCTCGAAATACCGGAGCAGGACGACGTTGTCGGCGAGATAGCTCACGTCGACCGGCGTCGCCATCCCGGGGCCGAGGAAGCCGTGCTGGGCCATGACCAGGATCACGACCACGCCGCGGCGCCGCAAGTAGTTCAGGAACTCGTGCATCTGCGAGACGAGGAAATTCTCGTCGAGCATCGCGGCGAGATATCCGCCGACGCTGTCGATGACGACCATCCGCACACCGGAACTCTCGACCGCGTCGCGGACCTGCTCGACGAGCTCGCCCGGCATGAGCTCGGCGGGGTCGACGTGGCGAACCGCGACGATTCCCTCCTCGGTGAGAGGAAGGAGGTCCACACCGAGCGCGCGCGCCCGTGAGAAGAACGTGCCGAGGCCTTCCTCGAAGAGGAAGAAGATCGACTTGTGGCCGCTGCGGGCGGCCGAGTGCGCGTACAACGACGCCAGCGCCGACTTTCCGGTGCCGGCCGGGCCGAGGATCAGCGTGCTCGTTCCGAACTCGAGGCCGCCGCCCATCAGGGTGTCGATCTCCGCGTTGCCGCTCGAGATCATTTCCTCGCTCTTGAGATGCGGGTAGTCGGCCGCCGTGAGCCGCGGGAAGACCCGCAGACCCCCGGTTTCGATCCTCAAATCGTGAAATCCCCCGATGAACGGCGATCCGCGGAGCTTGACGACGCGCAGCCGGCGGCGATCGGCGCCGTAGACCGGGGGCCGCTGCTCCAGCGTCACGACGCCGTGAGCGAGACTCTGGAGCTGCAGGTCGCCCGCGTCCATCGACATGTCCTCGACGAACAGCACGGTGCACTGCCGCGCCGCCAGGTACTGTTTGAGAGCGAGGATCTGCCTCCGAAACCGCAGAGGGCTCTGGGCGAGCATCCGGAGCTCGGAGAGCGAGTCGACGACGAGCCGGGCCGGCCGCACGCGGTCGATCTCGGCGAGCACCTTCCGCATCGTCTCGCCGAGCTCGACCTCCGACGGATAGAAGAGGGTGTTCTGCGACGAGGGGTCGAGAGCGGCCTCCTGCGCCGAGAGCTCCTGGAGCGTGACTCCCGCGAGGTCCCAGCCGTGGGTGTCGGCGACGGACCGGATCTCCTCCTCGCTTTCCGAGAGCGTGATGTACATGCCCTTTTCGCCGCGACGCGCGCCTTCCGTCAGGAACTGGAGCGCGAAGGTCGTCTTTCCCACGCCCGGCTGTCCCTGAACGAGGTAGAGGCGGTTTTGCGGCAGTCCTCCCCCGAGGATCTCGTCCATTCCCGGCACACCGGTGGGCGCTCGGCGCGCGATTTTCTCTGTTTCGTTCATGAATCTCTCTCCTGGGTGCGGTTTCGTGCCCCGATGGGCGGACGACCCTGCAAAATCTTCGCCCACGCCGTTGGACACGGACGAAACATCGGCGTTCGAACGACTTGCTCGTTACGGATGCCGCCGGTTCTCCGGTAGACTTCGCCGCGACTTGGATCGAGAAGAGACCCGCCGGGACTGGCGCGCGCGCGTGGCCGACCGCGTTCTTCCGTTCGCCGGAATCGCGGCCCTGCTGGTCGTCTGGGACCTGTCTATCCGGACGGGGAGGTTCCCGCTTCTCCCCGGCCCTCTCGCCGTTGCGCGAGCCATCGTCGAGCTCGCCCGCAAGGGCTTTCTCGTCAAGCACGTCGTTGCTTCGCTCTTCCGGGTGACGTGGGGATACCTGCTCGCGGTCGCGGTCGGGGTCCCGCTCGGGATCGCGCTGGCGTGGTATCGGCGCGGGGGCCTCGCGCTCGCCCCGCTCGTCGAGCTCGTCCGGCCCATTTCGGCGCTCGCGTGGATCCCTCTGGCGATCCTCTGGTTCGGCGTCGGGGACCTCTCGGCGATCTTCATCATCTTCGTCGCCTCGTCGCTGCCGCTCGTCGTTTCGGCGATGGCGGCGGTCGGGAACGTCTCGTCGGTCCACTGGAACGCCGGACGGAATTTCGGGCTGACGCCCGCGGAGATCGCGCGGCGGGTGCTCCTGCCGGCGATCCTGCCCCGCCTCCTCGTGGGGCTCCGCCTCTCGCTCGGGATCGCGTGGCTCGTCGTGGTCGCGGCCGAGATGATCGCCGTCAACTCCGGCCTCGGATTCCTGATCATCGACGCGCGCAACGCCGGCAACCGCTACGACCTCGTCGTCGCCGGGATGGTCCTGATCGGCGCGATCGGGGTCGGCCTGGACGCCGCGATGCGGCGGATCGAGACGCTCCCGGCGCTCCGCTGGGGCTACGCCGATTCCGCCGCGGAGGCGGCGTGATTCCCGCGCCGGACGCCGCCGCCCAGCGCGCGAAGCTCTCCATGCGCGGCTTGCGGATGACCTTCCCCGCGGAGGGAAGCGAGATCCGGGTCCTCGAGGACATCGACCTGGAGGTCCGCGAAGGGGAGTTCGTCTGCATCCTGGGCCCCTCCGGGTGCGGGAAGTCGACGCTCCTGAACGTCGTCGCCGGGTTTCTGCCGCCGACGGCGGGGAGCGTCCGGATCGACGGCGAGGAGGTGCACGGACCCGACTCGCGGCGCATCTTCGTCTTCCAGGAGCGAGGCGTCTTCCCGTGGCTCACCGTCGAGGGGAACATCGGCTTCGGCCTCGGCCGGCTCGACCGCCGCGAGCGCGAGCGGCGGATCGCGCACTACGTGAAGCTCGTCGGGCTCTCCGGCTTCGAGCGGGCGTATCCGCACGAGCTCTCCGGCGGCATGAAGCAGCGCGTCGAGGTCGCCCGGGCGCTCGCCGTCGACCCGGACATGCTCTACCTCGACGAGCCGTTCGGGGCGCTGGACTCGATCACGCGACTCGTGATGCGCGCCGAGCTCCTCCGGATCTGGCAGGCCGAGAGAAAGACGATCCTCTTCGTGACCCACGACATCGAGGAGTCCGTCCAGCTCGCGGACCGCGTCGTCGTGATGTCCGCGCGTCCCGCCCGCATCCGGCGGATCGTGCCGATCGACCTGCCGCACCCGCGCGACCTCTCCTCGCGCCGGTACCTCGAGCTCCGCGACGGGATCTTCGAAGAGATCGGGCTGGCCCACAAGATCTGATGCGCTGGCGAAGGCTCGAGCCCGTCGTTCTTCCGCTCGCGGCGGGCGCGCTGCTGGTCGCGGTCTGGCAGGCCGCGGTCAAAGGAACCGGGACGACGGTGTTTCCCTCGCCGGGGGCGGTCGGCAAGGGTCTGGCGGAGCTCGCGCGCAAGGGCCTCCTTTTCGCCTACGTGCGCGACTCGCTGTTGCGCGTCGCCGCGGGCTTCGGCGTGGCGCTTGCGATCGGCATCCCTCTCGGCATCTTCCTCGGTTGGCAACCCGCCGCCGCCCGCGCGGCAAACCCGGTGATCCAGTTCCTCCGCCCGATCAGTCCGCTCGCGTGGATCCCGGTCGCGATCGTGCTGTTCGGCGTCAACGACACGGCCGCGACCTTCCTGATCTTTCTCGGGTCGCTCTTCCCGATCCTCGTGGCCGCGATGAACGGGGTGCGCGGCGTGCCCGCGATCTACCGCCAGGCGGGGCGGAACTTCGGGCTCTCGCGGCGGGCGCTGGTTGCGCGCGTCGTCTTTCCTGCGGCACTGCCGGAGCTGATCGGGGGGATCCGCATCGCTCTCGGGATCGCCTGGCTCGTCGTGGTCGCCGCGGAGATGATTGCGGTCAACTCGGGGCTCGGCTACCTCGTGATCGACTCGCGCAACGCGGGCAAGCGCTACGACCTCGTCGTGGCGGCGATGGTCCTGATCGGCGTCATCGGGCTCGCGTTGAACGTGGCGGTCTCCCGGCTCGCTCGCCTCCGCGCGCTGCGCTGGGGCTTCCGCGCGGAGGGCGCATGACACCCGGGCCCGCCCGGCCGAATCGCGCCCGGCGTCTCGTGTTCGCCGCGATCGCGGCCTGGATCGTCGCGATCAGCGCGGCCCATCTGGCCCTCAACGTCGACTGGTCGGCGGCGTTGAACGACCGCCTTCCGCCCGCCAAACGGAAGCTCAACGTCGCGTACATCCCGGTCACCTGCCACCTGGCGTGTCCGGTCACCGACTTCATCTCGCGCTTCTCCCTGGACGGGAACTTGTTCATCCCGCGGATGTTCCAGGGGTTTCCCGAAATCAAGGAGGCGCTCATCTCCGACCGGATGCAGGTCGGGTTCATGGTCGCGCCGATGGCGATCGCGCTGCGCGCGCAGGGCGTTCCGATCAAGATTGTCTACCTCGGGCACCGCTATGGGAGCGCCGTGGTCGTCCGGAAGGACGGGCCGATCCATTCCGTGCGCGACCTCGCCGGGAAGACGATCGCGATTCCGAGCCGGTTCTCCGACGAGCGGCTGATCGTCTTCAAGGCGTTGAAGCAGAACGGCATGTCGGGAAAGGACGTCAGGATGATCGAGATGGCGCCGCCGGACGTCGCGGGCGCGCTCGCGGCCGGCGCGATCGACGCGTTCTCGATGGGGGAGCCCTATCCGTCGCAGGCGGAGCTCGGCGGGTTCGGCCGCGTCCTCTTCCAGGCCCGCGAGTACTGGCCCGACTACATGTCGTGCGTCGTCGTCGTGCGGCAGGACGTGATCGACACGCGTCCGCGGGCCGTCCAGGTGCTCGTCGACGGCATCGCGCGATCGGGCCTCTGGCTCGACGAGGGGAAGCCGAACCGCGAGCACGCAGCGGACTTCGTCGCTCGCTACTACTTTCACCAGCGGCCCGAGGTCCTGCGCCACGCGCTCACCAAGCCGCTCGACCGGGTGATCTACACCCGGCTCTCGCCGCGCAAGCCCGACTTCGACATGGTCCGCGACCTCATGATCGAGACCGGCGTCCTCGACCGGAAGATCCCGTTCGAGGACTACGTCGACGTGCGGTTCGCCGAGGGCGCCGCGCACGAGACGGCGTGGAAGTACGAGCCGGGCAGCGGAAAGGCGGAATGATCGTCTACGGCCGGTGCAGGTGGAGGCGCACGCCGTAGACCATGATCGGTCCGCGGTCCGCGTTGTATCCGGGGTTCCACACGCGCTGGACGTCCAGCCCGACCGACGTGGCCCGGCCGACCGGCGCGTCGTAGTTCGCCTCGGCGACGATCTCGTGGGCGTAGTCGAGGCGGCCGTCGCCGAGCTGGAAACCGACGCCGCCGCGGGCGAGATACCGCCGGTGCGCGGCGGACAGACCGTCGCCGACGACGCCCACGGTGACCGTGTCTTCGGGTCGGCGCCAGAACGTCCCGGGATGGGAAACCCCCGCCGAGAACGACCGGTCGATCTCGGTGTAGCAGAACGTTTCGTTGCGCCCGTCGTTGCCGCCGCCCCGGAGGAACACGCCCCACTCCTTCGCGAAGCTGCGCTGGAGGTTCACGCCGATCCCGCGCTTGGTCCGTCCCTTCGCGCGCGCGGCGGTGATGTCGGGAGCGCCGGAGCCGGCCTCGGCGAGCGCCTCCTCGTAGTTCCCCATTCGGCCCCGATTCTCCCAGGCGAGGACCTTCGCGACGCCGGAGGATTCCGGATCGAAATCCCATTCGAGCTCGAGGTTGTCCCCGCGCGCGCGGGGATAGTCGTGGTCGAGCTCGAGCCCGTTGGCCTCCCGCGGAAGCGCGAAGCTTCCGAACCGTACCGCGATGGCCGGGCTCTCGAGGTGGAGCTCGACGATCGCCCCCCACGTATAGCCGCGCGCGTCGGCCGCGTAGTCCCAGGAACCGTCCGTGATGAGCGCCAGATTCATGAGGCGGTGGTGCGTGTCGCCGGCGACGTCGTTCGAGCCCATGAAATCCGGGAGCGAAACCTTGCCGACGGTGATCTCGAGGCGGGAGCCTTGCCCCGGAACGCGGAAGCGCGAATCCGTGCCGGTGAGGAACGCGCCAAGGTCGCGTTCGGTCGATTCCCCGTCCGTCGGCGAGGGGCCGGGACTCCGGGGTCCGATCGGAACGTCCTGGTGGAAGAACGCCCGCGCGAGATAGGGACGCTGCTGGAGGAGCCCCGCGTGCACCGAGTCTCCGTTGACGAAGGCGCCCAGGCCCGTTCCCCCTCCGGGACCGTGGCCGACCAGGAACTCCGGATCGATCGAGATCCACGCGTTCTTCCAGAGCCTCAGGCCCGTGAAGATCGAGATGCTGAGCGTGGTCGAGAACTGGCCCGACCCCTCGCTTCGGAAGCTTCGCGGCCCCTCGTACGGATCGCGGAACGAGGGCGCGTCCTGGGTGATTGTCGTCGCCTGGTAGCCGAAATCGGCCCGCGGCGGCTCGTCCGCCGGTGGCCGGGCGAGGAGGGGCGCGGCGCACGCCGCGAGAGCGACCGGCAGGATGACTCTTCGAGTCGGGTGCAAGCGAGCGGATTGTAGTCGGACCGAAGCCCGCGCAGAAGCCCGTCTGTTCGTCCGGCCCCGGCAGCGGTCGAAAAGACGCGCGCCCGGGAGCGATCAGCTCTTCGCGGGCTCGACCGCCGGCTCGGGCGCGATCCCCGACTCCGGGCGCCGCATCCACCGCAGGATCTCGGGCACCGTCGGCTTCTTCCCGTACATGAGGATGCCGACCCGGTAGATCTTCCCCGCGAGCCAGGACATCCCGACGATCGACACGAGCATGATCGCGGTCGCGAGCGCGACCTGCCAGCCGGGCACGGGAGCGAGCGTCACCCGGAAGAACATCACCATCGGCGTCAACGGCGGGATCATCGAGAGGACCGTCGCGAGCGTCGAGTTCGGGTTGTTGACGATCAGCCCCCAGAAGGCCCAGACCGAGACGATCATCAGCGTCGGGATCATCGCGAGCTGCTGCGCTTCCTGGTCGGAGTTGAACGGGGCGCCGATCGCCGTGTAGATCGACGCGTAGAAGAAGTAGCCGAGGACGAAGAAGAGGACGAAGTAGCCGAGCGTCGATATCGGGACGGTCGGGATCGTCGCGTTCGCGAAACCGAGAGCCGCCGCGAGCCCCGATCCCGACAGCAGCGCGAGGTTCATCGCGAGCACCGACCAGATCGCGTACTGCGTCAGCCCCACGAGCCCGATGCCGATCACCTTGCCGAGCATCAGCTCGGTCGGCCGCACCGAGGAGATCACGATCTCGACGATGCGGCTCGATTTCTCCTCGATCACGCCGCGCAGGTTGTACATGCCGTACTGGATCAGCGTCGCGTAGAGAAAGACGAAGAAGACCATCGAGACGAGGAACCCGCCCGACTCCTTTTCGTCGGCGCGCCTGGCGTCGATCGAGACCGTCTTCTCGAGCTCGGCGATCGCGCCCGCCGGGATCCCGCGCGAGAGCAGCCGGTCGCGCAGGAGGACGTTGTTGAGATGCCGCTCGAGCCGCTCCTGGTACGTGAAGTCGGAGACGGACGAGGCGCGATAGGCGACCTTGCCGGACGCGATCGACGCCGGGTCGAGGAGCAGGTACCCGTCGAGCTTCTTCGCTTCGATCTGCTTCCTGAGCTCCGCGCGGAGCGCGTCGACGCCGGCGGGCGGCACCGGCGCGTTCGTCAGTGCGAACCGCGCGGCGTCCTTGCCGTGCGCGATCTCCGTCTCGAGCGGCGCGAAATACTTTCCCGTCGGGTCGATCACGGCGATCCTCCGCACCCCGGACGCGCGCGTCTGCGTCAGGATCGAGACCGCGAAGAAGCCGATCCACATCACGGGCAGGAGGATCGTGAAGATCCAGAACGCCTTCCGCCGGATGTGCTCGACGTACTCGCGCTTGATGATCGCGCGGACCTTGCGGACGTTGATGGCCATGACCTCACCCCCTTGCCCCCTCTCCCGGCGGAGAGGGGGGATACGAGACCGGAGTCAAACGGGGCGCGTTTCCTCGAGTCCGGCGTCGTGGACGGCCTTGAGGTAGATCTCCTCGAGCTCGGGTTCCTTTTCGGAGAAAGCGTCCACCCGATGATTCTCGAAGAGTCGCTGGACGATCGTGCGCGGCTCGACCCCCTCCTCGAGGGTCACGTGATAGCCGCCGTTGACCGGAGAAACGGTTCGGACCCCGGGGATCGCGGCGATCGCGCCGGCCGGCGCGTCGGTCGAGACCCGGATCACGTTGCCGGCATAGCGGCGCTTCAGGTCCTTCATCTCCCCGTCGAGGACCTTCTTCGACTTCGTGATCAGGCAGATGTGATCGCAGAGCTTCTCGGCCTGCTCGAGGACGTGCGTGGAGAAGACGACGGTCTTTCCCTGCGCGCGGAACTCGAGGAGAAAGGTCTTGATGAGGTTCACGTTGATCGGGTCGAGACCGGAGAACGGCTCGTCGAGGATGAGCACGTCGGGATCGTGGACGATCGTCGCGATGAACTGGATCTTCTGCTGCATCCCTTTCGAGAGCTCGTCGACCTTTCGGTGGAGCCAGGGCCGGAGCTCCATCGCGTCGAGCCAGCGCTCGATCCTCTTCCTGGCGGTGTCGGCGTCGACTTCCTTGATCGCGGCGAGGAAGAGCAGGTGGTCGAGGACCCGCATCCGGCGGTAGAGCCCGCGCTCTTCGGGGAGGTAGCCGACGCGCGCGAGCGATTCCCGCGTCGCCGGGCGGCCGAGGACGCGGATCGACCCCGAGTCGGGCGCCGTGATGTCCATGACCATCCGGATCGTCGTCGTCTTCCCGGCGCCGTTGGGCCCGAGAAGGCCGTACATCGTCCCCTTCGGAACCTCCAGGGACAGGTCGTCCACCGCTTTGAAACGGCCGAACGCCTTCGTGACGTGTTCGACCTCGATCGCGTTCATGGGTTTTGCTCTCCCCGCGGACTTACGAATCCGGGGCGCGGAAGTTTAGGTCGCCCTTCCCGGCTCATCCGAAGAAAGCGGACCAGCCGACACGAACGAGCAGGAGGGCGCCCCAGAGCGCGAGCGGCAGAGTCGTGGCGGAGCCCTTCGAAAGCCCGGGAATCCGCCGGAAGGCGACGACGAGCAGCGCGACGGTTGCGAGGAGGAAGACGTCGAAGGAGGAAGCGACGGCGACGACCACGGATGCCGACGACGGCGGGAGGAGGAGCGCGGGACCCACCGTCCCGATCCTCGCGAGGTCGTCGTACGTGAGCGACATGTCCGGAGCGGCGAAGAGTCGGACGACGGCGATCGCGGACCGGACGAGCATCGGGATCCCCGCGTACGCATAGATCGCGAAATAGGCCGGCAGCTTCGCCTCCGCTCCGAACGCCGACCCTGCGCCCGCGAGGACGAGGGCGACGAGGAAGAAGAAGAACGCGAAGGCGGCCGCGCCGATCGTGGGCGTGTACGGCGCCATCTTGCGCTGCATCTCGACCGCGCGGTCGACGGCCGCGTCGACGCGCTCCTTCGGCATGGTCTGTCCGGAGCGTGCCATCTTCTTCTCGATCGCGCGCCGCATCGCGGCGTCCTGGTCGATCTTGTCCGTCATCACGACCGAGAAGAGCGCGGCGAGGAGGATCCCGGCGACGAACGGCAGCCACCACGTCGGCCGCCGAACGAGCGCGGCGAACGTCGCCGCGGGACGGGTGAAGACGCCGACCATCGCCGCGGTCGCGGAGATCTCGGGAGCGGCGGGGGAGGCCGCGGAGCCCGACACGTCTTGCGTCATCGCCGAAAAAATTCCCTCAAAATTCTTCCCGTCATCTTACCACCGGATGGAAGCCGGAAAAGTTTGACAGCCCCGGGACCGGGTGGCATCATGCGCCGCATGGACGCGAAGCTTCGCGCGATGCTCAAAGAGCTCGGGGATGCGATCAACGACTCTGTGTCGGAATCCGACCGCGTGCACGAGACGATCGAGAAGCTTCGCGAGCACGGGTATCGCCTCTTTCTGAACCTCGACGCGCGAATCGGGATCGAGCGCGACGAGGAGTTCGCGGGCGACGACGAGGAGAGCGTCGAGATGTCTCCGTCGGCGGCCGCCGCGGAGTTCCGCATCGACTTCCGGGACCTGCGGTTCCTCAAGTCGGTCGGGATCGACCCGACGCGCAAGGTTCGCACTCGCCGCGCCCGCGCGACGGTCGCGCGGCGACGCGCCGCCAAGCGCGGCTGACCGCGAGCGGCCGCGAGCGCGGGCGCTCGGAAATCCGAAATTCGAATATCGAAACTCGAAACAAGTTCGAATATCGAAATCGGAAATTCGAAACGAACGGGCGTCCCTCTTCCGTTTCGAGTTTTGGGCATTCGGGCTTCGAATTTGTTTCGGAGTGGCCTGCACTCGCGTCGCAGGCTTGGCGATTGCTGTCGGAGTCTCCTCTGCTCACGGCGAAAGGCGGGGCCTCATTGTCTTTCCTGGATCGACGACCGATCCGCAATACCGATATTTGTGCTTCGATTTTATTCTTTATCGCGAGCAAAACGGGCAGAACCGCCGCTTGCTATTCTGTAGGCGTGATGACCGCCGACCCCTTTGCGCCCTGGGCCTGGTCCCGCGCCGAATGGGCGCGCCGCGCGGGGGAGCTCGGCCAGCCGGCGTACCGCGGCCGCGCCGAGTTAAGCGACTCCGTCGCTTCAACTCGGTACCCCGACGACCGCGCAAGCGGGCCATCAGCGCGATAGGGCTATCCTCCCCTGGTGGACCTCTTCGCCCCCTTCGCCTGGTCGCGCGCCGAATGGGAAAGGCAGGCGAAAGCTCTGAGACAGCCGGCATATCGTGGCCGTCAGATCTTCGACGCGATCCACGCCCGCCGCGCGGTCTCCTACGGGGCGATGACCGAGCTTTCGCGGAAGGATCGTGACGCGTGGGAGGAAGCGGCGCCCCTCGCTCTCCCGGAAGTCGCGCGGCGCGACGTGTCGGCCGACGGGAGCGTGAAATACGGCCTGCGCTTTCCCGACGGCGCGCTCGTCGAGTCGGTGTTCATGCCGCGCGGCGAGGAGCAGGCCTCTTCCGAGGCCGAGTTCGCCGACGCGCGCCGATCGCGGGACACGGCCGCCGCAGGAGCGCCGCTCGCCGCCGATCCGGCGCGGGCGACGATCTGTCTCTCCTCCCAGACGGGGTGCGCGGTCGATTGCCGGTTCTGTGTCACCGGACGGCTCGGCGCCGGACGCAACCTCTCCGCCGGAGAGATCGTCGCGCAGTTCCTCGCGGTCGCGCGCGAGCACCCGGGAACCTCCTGCGCGATCGTGTTCATGGGGATGGGAGAGCCGATGCTGAACCTCGACGCCGTCGAGACCGCGCTCGACGTCTTCTTCGAGACGATCTCGCCGCGGCGCATCACGGTCTCGACGTCCGGTTTCCCGGAAGGGATCCGGCGGCTCGGCGCGCGCGCGAAGCAGCCGAACCTCGCCGTGTCGATCAACGCCGCCGACCAGAAGACGCGCGAGGAGATCATGCCGGTGTCGCGCGCCCATCCGCTCTCGGGAGTCGTGGCCGCGATGCGCGCCTTTCCCCTGACGCACCGGCGCCGGATCACGGCCGAGTACGTCCTGCTCGAAGGGGTCAACGACTCCGCCGAGGACGCGCGGAAGCTCGCCCGTCTCCTGCGGGGAATGCCCGTGAAGATCAACGTGATCCCGTTCAACCCCGATCCCCGCTACCTCCCCGAGTTCCGGCGGCCGTCCGAGGAGGCCGTCGAGCAGTTCGTCGAGACGCTCGCGAAGGAGCGCTACACGGTCACGGTGCGCCGCTCGAAGGGCCCCGACGCGTCGGCGGCGTGCGGGCAGCTCAAGGGGCGCGAGATCGACGCACGGAAGCGCCCGCGCCTGCCGACGCGATGAGCGTTCGACTTCTGTCGTCTCGAGAGGCTCTCTCCCTCATCCCGAGCGAAGCGATGAATGGGCGGGCGGCGTGAACGAGGACGGGATCGGACGGGGTTTCGTCACGCGAGGCGCCAGCCGAAGAACTCCCTCCAACGCCGCTCGTATTCCTCCGTCTCGACCGAGAGCGGCTGGTCGTCATGGTGGCAATGGCCCGCCGAGGCCACTTCCCAGACCGTCGTCGTGCGCGGAAGCGCCTCTTCGAGCCTCCCGAGAAAGGCGGGCAGAGTGAGCTCGTCGCGCTTGCCGTAAACGAGCGCCACCGGGCAGCGGACCTTCTCCGCGGCTGATATCGGGTCCACGGCGGCGAGCCCCTCCTCGCGGCGCAGGCCGATCAAGCGGCGGACGCGCGTGTCGGCGCGCGCGAGCGCCCAGCGGGTCGTGAGCCCGAGCGCCCAGGACGGCAGCCCGGACTTCAGATGCAGGTAGTGGCGGGCCATCGCCGGCGCGTCGCCGAAGGGAGACTCGAGCCAGAGCGCCTGGACGGCTCGGTTCCCGGCGCAGAACTGGAGCGCCGGAGAGCCGCCATAGGAGCAGGCGTGCACTCCCAGGCGATCGGAGTCGATCCCGAACCGGCGCCGGGCGGCTTCGACCGCGTGGTTCAGGTCCTGCCGTTCGAGAAGGCCGAACGTGATGAACCGGCCGCCCGAGCGTCCGTGGCCGCGCAGGTCGGGGCACAGGACGTTGTATCCGGCCTCGAGGGCGCGGCGCGCGTCGGGGAGCCACTCGGTCGCGTTGCCACCCTTGCCGTGGAGAAAGAGGATCGTCGGGCGTTGTCCGGGAGAGCCGGGGGAGGCGAACGTGCAGACGAGAGGAACTGGATCGCGCGGGTCGCCCGGATGCTCGAACTCCTCGGCGACCCCGGCGTCCCGGAGCAGAGTGCCGAGGAAGAGGGCGCGGTCGTCGCGCCCCGGAGCGAGGCCGACCGGAGAGATCAGCGCGTCACCGAGCGCCACGGCCGCCGCGTACGAGCCGGCGACGTACGCGCCGGCGCCCGCGGCGACCGACCACCCGACGCCTCGAATCGTCTTGCCGCGTTTCGACACGAGGCGCAATGATATTGGAAGAGCAGCGCGGTGACGCATCGAGGACGGCGGGGCCGAGTTGAACCGGTCGCTTGAACCGTCGCTCAACTCGGCCGATCCGGACACCAGCTCGGCCGGCCGGACGGCCTCAACTCGAGCGCGAAGTTTGTCGCACCGTCGGATTGTCCTGAACCGAGTCGCCCATCAGGGGTTTCGAGCCGACACGGTGCGGGTCGGGGCCCTTCGCATCGCGGGGGACCCTGCGCGAAGTAATCGAGCGCAGGTCCCGCAATGCGGTAGCGGGAGCGTCGGCGAGGGGGTGGCGGGTTCACGGTCGAGTCGCTTGTTCGACGAGCCGCGAACCCGTCACGCGCTCAGGTTTCCCGAGCCAGCTCCCGCGACGGCCTCAGTGCGGGGGCTCGACGCTCTTCGTCGTGGTCGACGTCTTCGTGCTGTACGTCATGCGCTGGACGACCGGCTGCGGCGAGCCGCTCACCGTCGTCGTCGTCACGGTCACCTTCCGCCCGACGGCGACGTCGGAGGGAAGCTGCGACGCGGGGTTGATCATGTACGTGACGGTCGTGCCGTCCGGACGCACGATCGTGACCGACTTGCCGGCCTCGTAGGTGCGAACGGTTCCGCTGACGCTGGTCGCGCTCGTCGAGGTCTCCGAAGACGAGGAGACATCGGCGGGAGCGGCCTTCTCGGTGGTGGTCGTCTGCGTCGACTGCCGCTGCGTCGTGACCGAGCTGTCCCGATCGGGCGCCGCGGGGGCCGGGATTTCCTGGGCGCCGGCGAAAGCCGCGAAAGCGGCGATCGCGCCGGCGGAGAGAAGGATTCGATGTTTCATGAGTGCTCCCTGTTGGTCGCAGGCCCATTCCTGCACCGGAACAAGGAGCAATCGACGTGCCGGAGGAAGTCCGTCCCGCCGGAGTTCTGTAGAATGAGCCCGGAGGCCAGCGTGAAGCTCGACTATTTCTGGACGGACTGCCCCGACGGGTCGCACGTCGCCGTCAACTGGGCCGTGTGGGACGGACGGATCTCGGGCTCGGTGCGCAAGTGGAGCCCGGACACGCGCGTCAACGTCGGACGGAGATTCGACCTGGCGCCCTCGGAGCTCGCCCGCGACGAGCAGGGCCGGCCGTTCCTCCTGCTCGAAGACATCTGCGTCGAGCCGATCCGCGTCCCGCTCGATCCCGAGCGCGTGCGGGCGGCCGAGAGCGAGATCACTCCCGCGGCGTGAGGCGCCGCGGTCCGGTCCCGCGCGTCCCATTCGAGCGATGGACGAAGACGACCCGGTCGCGATCCCCCTCGAGGACTCCTTCGACCTGCATTCCTTCCTCCCGGCCGACGTTCCCTCGGCGGTGACCGAGTACCTGGACGCCGCCCGGCCGCTCTTCCACGAGGTCCGGCTGATCCACGGCCGCGGGATCGGCGTTCAGCGCGAGATCGTCCGGTCGCTGCTCGCCCGCCGCACGGACGTCGACCATTTCTTCGACGCGCCGGCCGCGCGGGGCGGGTGGGGGGCGACGGTCGTCGTCTTCCGGTGATACTGGTGTCCCGAGTCGGAAATAGCTATGGCGTCGTTCGGAGCGCCGCGGGGTAAGCGGCTGGGCGACGCGGCGACGGCGATGCCTTTGCATCGTCTAGTCGCGGCAACACCGCCGAT
>DATFVB010000309.1 GCA_035260525.1 Thermoanaerobaculia bacterium | reverse complement strand
GTGCGCGATCTCGCGATCCAGAAACGGGAGAACGACCTCGTCGCCGCGACGTTCGGGCGCGGGTTCTACATCCTCGACGACTACACGCCGCTCCGGTACGCGACGGCCGACGCGCTCGCGAAAGAAGCCGTTCTCTTCCCGGTCAAGAACGCGCGCGTGGCGATGCCGATGACGCCGCTCGGACTGCCCGGCAAGGCGTTCCAGGGGGACGCGTTCTACGCGGCCGCCAACCCGCCCTTCGGCGCGGTGTTCACGTACTACCTGAAGGACGAGCTCGAGACGAAGACGGCCGCGCGGCACGAGCGCGAGAAGAAGGTCGACAAGGAGGGGGGCGAGATGCCCTTCGCCTCGCTCGCCGATCTCCGCTCCGAGGCCGCCGAGGAGGATCCCGCGCTGATCTTCACGGTCGCCGACGCCGACGGCAACGTCGTTCGGCGGCTCACCGCGAAAGGGGAGAAAGGCGTGCACCGCATCGCGTGGGACCTTCGCTATCCCGCGGCCGTGCCGGTTTCGCTCAAGCCCCGCGACGCGGACCCCTTCTCGCCGCCTCCGACCGGGCCGATGGTCGTCCCGGGACGGTACACGGTCTCTCTCGCCCGGCGCGTCGACGGCAAGATCACGCCGATCGGCGAGCCGCAGACGTTCGAGGCTTCGGGGGTCGGGACGGTTCCCGCGAAGGACCGCGCCGCTCTCCTCGCGTTCGAGCAGAAGACGGCCCGGCTGCAGCGGGCCGTCCGCGGGGCCGGCGAGCTCATCGGCGAGGTCCGCGACCGGCTGGAGCACATCAAGCAGGCGGTGCTCGACACGCCCGGAAAGGACGCCTCGGCTCTCGGCGCCGAGGCGCGCGCTCTCGAGGCGCGGCTGCGCGACATCGACACGGCGCTCCGGGGGGACCATGTCGCGGCCCGGTACGAGATGCCGACGGCGCCGTCGATCACGGACCGAGTCGAGGGAATCGTCGGCACGCAGTGGACGACGACGTCCGCGCCGACGGGAACGAGCCTCGACGCCTACGCGATCGCCGCCGACGAGTTCCAGGTGCAGCTCGCCGCGCTGACGACGCTCGTCGAGAAGGACCTGCGCGGGCTCGAGGAGAAGCTGGAAGGGGCGGGGGCGCCGTGGACGCCGGGAAGAATCCCCGAGTGGAAGAAGGAATAGGCAGGCGCGGCGGCGCGCCCCCGGAAATTCGAGTCTTGTCCGCGGCGCCGGGCGCCCCATTGTCATCCTGAGGAGCGAAGCGACGAAGGATCTGCCCCGGGGGCACATCCGGCGAGCGGCGCTCTGCCTTCTCCCGGCGGGAGAAGGTGGCGAGCGGCGCTCGCCGGATGAGGGAGCCGCGGCACGGCCCGTGACTCGCGACTTCGGATTGACGCATTTGGCTCAGATCGGATCGCTGGAGGTCGATACAATCGTTTCTTCGGAGGCGACATGTCCGTACAGACGAAAGAAGGCAAACCCGGCGTCCGGATCGAGTCGGACAGCATGGGAACGATCGAGGTCCCCGCGGACCGCTACTGGGGCGCCCAGACGCAGCGCTCGCTGATCCACTTCGCGATCGGCCACGACGTGATGCCGCGAGAGCTCATCCGGGCGATCGGCATCCTGAAGAAGGCCTCGGCTCTGACGAATCGCGAGCTCGGGAAGCTCCCCGCCGACAAGGCGGACGCGATCGTTCGGGCGGCCGACGAAGTGATCGCGGGGACGCTCGACGCCCACTTCCCGCTCCGGATCTGGCAGACGGGCAGCGGCACCCAGACGAACATGAACGCCAACGAGGTGATCGGCAATCGCGCGACCGAGCTCGCGAAATCCGCCGAGCGGGTCCACCCGAACGACCACGTCAACATGTCCCAGTCGTCCAACGACACGTTCCCGACCGCGATGCACATCGCCGCCGTCGAGGAGATCCACCGCTCGCTCGTTCCGGCGGTGCGCAGGCTCCGCGACGCGCTCGCCGCGAAGGCGCGCGCCTTCGACGGGATCGTCAAGATCGGGCGAACGCACCTGATGGACGCCGTGCCGCTGACGCTGGGCCAGGAATTCTCCGGCTACGCCGCGCAGCTCGACGACGACATCAAGCGGATCGACCTCGTGCTTCCCTCTCTCTACGAGCTCGCGCTGGGCGGGACGGCCGTGGGGACGGGATTGAACACCCATCCGCGTTTCGCCGAGCTCTCCGCGAAGAAGATCGCGGAGCTGACCGGCCTTCCGTTCGTCTCGGCGCCCAACAAGTTCGCCGCGCTCGCCTCGCACGACGCGCTCGTGATGGCGAGCGGCGCTCTCCGGACGCTGGCCGTGTCGCTCATGAAGATCGCCAACGACGTGCGGTGGCTCGGCTCCGGGCCGCGCGCGGGGCTCGCCGAGCTCATCCTTCCCGCCAACGAGCCGGGGTCGTCGATCATGCCCGGCAAGGTCAACCCGACCCAGTCGGAAGCCATGACGATGGTCTGCGTGCAGGTCATGGGCAACGACGCGGCGATTGCGATCGCGGGATCGCAGGGGAACTTCGAGCTGAACGTGTTCAAGCCGCTCATCATCCACAATTTCCTCAATTCGGTGCGGCTGCTCTCGAACGCCTGCGAGATGTTCACGGCGCACTGCGTCGAAGGGATCGAGCCCAACCGCGCGCAGATCGATCGCTACGTCAAGAACTCGCTGATGCTCGTCACGGCGTTGAATCCGAAGATCGGCTACGACAAGGCGGCGAAAGTCGCCAAGAAGGCCTACCAGGAGGAGATCTCGCTCCGCGAGGCGGCGGTCGCGCTCGGATTCCTGACGGGGGAGGAGTTCGATGAGATCGTCAAGCCGGAGGACATGGTCCGACCTCACTAGGCACGCTCGCGATACAGGTCGTTATACGCGTCCGGGGCACCCGCCCACGGCTTCAACGTACGTTCTCAGTACGCCTCAGCCGTGGGCGGGTGCCCCGAACGCGTCTTCCAACCCGTCTCGCCGCGCTTTCAGATCGTCTGAACCGAATCGAAATTCGGCTCCACTGACGGTTTGGTGCGGCGACTCGTCTCGCCGAAGCCGCGCCAAAGCCTTGGCGACGGCGGGGCGAAGGCGGATGCATCGAGCGGGAGAGGGCGTTCCTCCCTGCGCCTCTCGCCATCAAGTAAACAGAACCGCGAGGCGCGGCCAGACGCGAGCGAGACGCGCACCCCTCGATGTATGGGTCCGCGCGTGCTCTCCCTTAGGCATCCGCCTTGCACTGCGTCCTCTTCGGAGGATGACATCGATGGAAGCGCAAGCGGTTCTGGACGAGATCCATTCCCCGGCCCCCGCCGTCAGCTCGCACGGCCTCTTCATGCCCTGCCCGCGATGCGGCCGGGAAGCCTTGATGTTCGTGGAGAACGACTTCACCGTCTACGAGCATCGTCCGGGCATCGGCGACGAGACCCGCGAAGTCTGCATCCTGCCGTAGCGGAGCCGGCCCCGGAGGCTTCCGATCGAGCGGCGTTCGCACCGGCACCGCTCTTGCAGATCGGAAACGTGAGGGAGGGCTGCGCGTGGACCTGGAAACGACTTTCGAAGACTACACCGACATGGTCGAGGGATCGAAGACTCCCGACGGCGGCGTGATCGCCCGGTGCCCCCGCTGCCAGCGGATGGGCCGGTTCTCGGAAATGGAC
>DATFVB010000308.1 GCA_035260525.1 Thermoanaerobaculia bacterium | reverse complement strand
AGAAGAATGGTCCTTCGCTCCGCTCAGGAGAGAGCTCTTCCCCCTCGTGATTATGAGCGCGCCGTGCTCACACGTTCCGTACGGCGGCATTTCGCGGCTCGGGCTGCCGGCGCGGACGACCGGCGACACCCCCCGAGGGTCCGCAACACCGGCCCCCCAGGAAGAGGGCATTCGGGAGCTCGCTTCGCTCGCGGCTGCGAGTGCTCTCGACCGCCTTGCCGGCCGTCAGCCGGGGGGCGCAGTCGCCTCATGCCCACCGAGGAACAACGGGACTAGACTCGAGCGATGAAGGGGAAGAAGTTCGTCGTGGCGACGTCCCGCAAAATCGAGCGCCGCGACGTGACGGAACCGGTGCAGAAGGCGGTCGAGTCGCTCGGAATCCAGAGCGGCTTCGTCCTGGTGTCGGTTCCCCACACGACCGCGGCGGTGTCGGTCGGAGAGAACTGGGATCCCGACGTGGGGACCGACGTCGAGCGGGCGCTGGCGAAGTGGACGCCGTCCGTTCCCTTCGAGCACGGGGAGGGGAACTCGGCGGCCCATTTCCTCTCCGAGGCGATCGGAAACTCCCGGGTGCTCGCGGTCGAAGGCGGAAAGCTCCGCCTCGGACGGTGGCAGGGGGTCTTCCTGCTCGAGCTCGACGGGCCGCGCGAGCGAAGCGTCTTCGTCGACCCGCTCGCCGCGGCGGGGAAGGGCGCTTGACAAGCGGCCGGACTCCTGTCAGTATTGATAATCGTTATTGATATGGAAACGCCGCACCGCCCCCGGGTAACCCGCCAGCGCGCGCTGATCTACTCGATCGTCGCCTCGACCGAGACGCACCCGACCGCGGACTGGATCTACGCGCAAGCGCGCGAACGGATGCCCCGCCTGTCGCTCGGGACCGTGTACCGGAACCTCCAGCGCCTCGCGGCGGAGGGGCGCATTCGCGCGATCGACGCCTGGGGAAAGACGACCCGCTGGGATGCCGACCTCTCCGCGCACTACCATTTCCTCTGCACGGCCTGCGGCGCGATCCGCGACGTGCCCAAGCCCGAGGGAGAGGATGCCCGGCTCGCCGGGCTCTTCCCGCTCCCCGGATTTTCGATCACCGGCCATCGCGTCGAGCTCGAAGGGCTCTGCGCGCCCTGTACCCGCGTTCCCCAGCGGAAGGGGCGGGGATCCGCCCGTTCCGCAAAATGAATCGTCGAAAGGAGAAATCATGCCCGCTCTCAACAACACCAAGACCCACGAAAACCTGAAGCACGCCTTCGCCGGCGAGTCCCAGGCCAACCGCCGTTATCTCTACTTCGCGCGCCGCGCGGACATCGAGGGCTTTCCGGACGTCGGCGGTCTGTTCCGCGACACGTCGGAGGCGGAGACCGGCCACGCGTTCGGCCACCTGGATTTCCTGAAGGAGGTCGGCGACCCGGCGACGAACTTCCCGATCGGCGACACGAAGCTGAACCTGAAGTCGGCCGTCGAAGGGGAAACGTACGAGTACACGCAGATGTATCCGGGGTTTGCGAAGACCGCCCGCGAGGAGGGCTTCACCGAAGTCGCCGAGTGGTTCGAGACGCTCGCCCGCGCCGAGAAGTCGCACGCGGGGCGTTTCCAGAAGGGCCTCGACACCCTCGGGTCGTAAGCCGGTGGTCTTCGATCCGGCCGCTCGGGACTTCGCCGATCCCGGGGCCATGGAGAAGGAGTACCGGCGGGTGATGGACATCTGCCACACCTGCCGGCGCTGCTACAACCTCTGCCCCTCGTTCGACGTGATCTTCAAGGCGCTCGACCGCCCGGAGGTCGACGGCGAGATCGACCGGGTCCCGAAGCCGGATCTCGACGCGTTCACGGACCTCTGCTACGAGTGCAAGCTCTGCATTCCGCACTGTCCGTACTATCCGCCCCACCGCTGGGACGTCGACATCCCGCGGCTCGTGCTGCGGGACCGGGCGACGCGCGTCCGAAGCGCCGGGCGGCCGCCGATCCGCGACCGCATCCTCGGCTCCGCGGACGCCATGGGCCGGCTCGCGTCCAGGGCCGCTCCGTTCGTCAACTTCGCCAACCGGAACCCCGTCTCCCGGTGGATGCTCGAGAAGACCCTCGGCGTCCACCGGGACCGTCTCCTCCCGGCCTACCACGGGGAGACGTTCGACCGGTGGTGGAAGAAACGGGGGGGCAAGACCATGCTCGACGAGGTTCGCGGCGCCGACGCCGTGCTCCTCTTCGTGACGTGCTCGGTCAACTACAACCGGCCCGAGACCGGGAAGGCCGCCGTCGAGGTCCTCGAGCGGAGCGGCGTCGAGGTCGTCGTGCCGCCGCAGCGGTGCTGCGGGATGCCGTTCCTCGACTCGGGCGACCTCGACTCCGCGCGCGAGCACCGGCGCGACAACGTCGGCTCGTTCCTGCCCTTCGTCCGCGCGGGTATCCCGATCGTCACTCCGGGTCCGACGTGCTCCCTCACGATCAAGAAGGAATATCCCGCGCTCGGCCCCGAGCCGGACGCCGCGGAAGTCGCGGCGGCGACGCTCGACCTTTCCGAGTACCTGATGAAGCGCCACGGCGCGGGGAAGCTGGCCGTCGATTTCGCGCGCTCCGCGGGGCACGTGCTCTACCAGATCGCCTGCCACCTCAAGGTCCAGGACATCGGTTTCCGCTCCCGGGACCTCCTCGCGCTCGTCCCCGGCACCCGGGTGGAGGTCGTCGAGAAGTGCACCGGGCACGACGGGACCTGGTCGATGAAGACCGAATACTTTCCGATCTCGATGGACATCGGCCGCCCGGTGTTCGAGGCGGTCGACCGCGCCCGCGCCGACGTCGTCGCGACCGACTGCCCGCTCGCGGCCCTCCAGATCCGGCAGGGGACCGGAGCGGAAGTCCGCCACCCGATCGAGATCTTCGCCGCGTGTTATCGAACGGAGGAGATCCATGGAGAAAATTGAAGCCTCGGCGCTGAAGAACCTGCACGAGTACGAGGTGGCGAGGCCCGAGTTCCGGCGGCTGGTCATCGACCTGAAGAGCCGCCGGCGCGTCGCCGTCGGCCCGGTCGTCACGCTCGTCTTCGAGAACCGGGAGACCGCGCTCTTCCAGATCCAGGAGATGCTCCGGGCCGAGCGGATCGTCGACCCGGCGAAGGTCCAGGACGAGATCGACGTCTACAACACTCTCCTGCCCGACCGGGGCGAGGTCGCGGCCACCCTGTTCATCGAGATCACCGACGAGAGCCGGGTCAAGCCGATCCTGGACGCGTTCATCGGCCTCGACGAAGGTCGGAGCCTCCGGATGGAGATCGCGGGACATGAATATTTCGCCCGGTTCGAGGCGGGACACGGCCGCGAGGATAAAATCTCGGCCGTGCACTACGTGCGGTTCCCCCTCGGCGAGAAGGGCCGCGCCGCACTCGAATCGGCGAGATCGGCCCGGCTCGTGCTCGAGCACGGGGACTATCGCGCGTCGGCGGAGCTCTCGCCCGACACGGTCTCGGAGCTGATCGAAGACCTGCGGGATTCCTGATCGCATGTCGCGGGAGGCCACGCCCTCGCGCTCTTTCCGGCGCCGCCTCCTCCACGGCCGGCGGGATGCCATCGCGAGCATGCTCGCGTCGCTCCCGAACGAAGGGATCGAGCCGGTCGCGTTCAGCCGCTCGGCGCTCCTGCTCGAGGAAGGAGAGGTCGGCGTCCTCCTGCTCGACCGTCCTCTCCATCCGGAGCTGTCGCGGCCTTCTCCCGAAGGAATGGGCGAAGCGGCGGAGCGCCTCGGCGTCGTCGTCATCGGGGAGCGCGCGGGCGCCTCGGATCCGTTCTGGCCGCCCCGCGTCTATTTCTCACTTCCCGAGGACGCGCCCGACCATCACGCGGCGCGCGCCGTCCGCTCCGTCTTCCGCTTCCTCGAGGAGCGACACGTCGCGGCGGTGTCTCAGCGAGCGCTCGCCGAGAGGAACCGCGACGTCGAGAACCTGAATCGGATCGGCATCGCGCTCGCCGCCGAGACCGACCCGAACCGCCTGATCGCCGACTTCCTCTCCCGCGCGCGCGACCTCACGCACGCCGACGCCGGGAGCCTGTATCTCATCGAGCGCGGGGACGACGGCGCCGACCACCTCCGTTTCAAGGCGGCGCAGAACGACTCCCTGAAGCTGCGGTTCGAGGAGATCACGCTGCCGCTCGACAGCCGTTCGATCGCGGGGCACGTGGCGACGACCGGCAAGGTGCTTCGGGTCGACGACGTCCAGACGATCCCGGAGGACGCGTCGTACCGATTCAACCGGAGATCCGACGAGGAGATCGGCTACCGCACCCGGTCGATGCTCGCCGTCCCGATGAAGAACGTGCAGGGACGGGTCCTCGGCGTCCTGCAGCTCATGAACCGGAAACGGAGCGTGGTCCCGGACCTCTCGACGACCGCCGTGATGCGGCGGGAGACCGTGCCGTTCGACGAAGGCAACGAGGAGGTCGCCCGCTCGCTCGCTTCCCAGGCGGCCGTCGCGCTCGAGAACGCCCGCCTGACCGCGCACCTGCGGAACCTGTTCGACGGGTTCGTCGCGGCCTCCGTGACGGCGATCGAGCAGCGCGATCCCACGACCTCGGGTCATTCGCAGCGCGTCGCGGTGTTGACGTGCGCGCTGGCGGAGGCCGCCGACCGCCGAACGGATGGCCCGTACGCCGGGTTCCGCATCTCTTCGGGCGAGCTCACCGCGCTCCGGTACGCCGCGGTGCTCCACGACTTCGGCAAGGTCGGCGTCCGCGAATCGGTGCTCGTGAAGGCGCGCAAGCTTCCCCCGGGCCGGATGGACCTGCTGCGCGAGCGGTTCGAGCGCGCCCGTCTCGCTTCGGCGGTCCGCCTGTGGGAACGCGCGGCGGCAGGCGAGCTTTCCGCCGAGACCGCCCGTCGCGAGATCGGAAGCGCCCGGGCGCGGCTCGACGCCGCCTGGCAGCGGGTCCTCGAGGCCGACGTCCCGAGCGTGCTCCCCGCTCCGGAGCCCGACGGGCTCCGGGAGGCGACGGTGCTCGAGTTTCCGCTGGACAACGGCGACCGGGAGCGCGTTCTCCCGGACGAGGACCTGCGCTATCTCGCGATCTCGCGGGGAAGTCTCGACGAGGCGGAGAGGCGGGAGATCGAATCCCACGTGACCCAGACGCACCGCTTCCTTTCGAAGATCCCGTGGACGCCGGAGCTCGCGCGGGTCCCGGAGCTCGCCTGGCTCCACCACGAGAAGCTCGACGGGTCCGGTTATCCGCGCGGTGTCCGGGCCGACGACATACCCCCGCCCGTGCGGATGATGACGATCTGCGACATCTACGACGCGCTCTCGGCCGCCGACCGGCCTTACAAGCGGGCGGTCGCGCGCGACGAGGCGATCGGGATCCTGCGGACGGAGTCGGACCGGGGAACGCTCGACCGCGACCTGCTCGAGATCTTCGTGGACGGCCGGATCTTCGAGGCGACGGCCCGCTGACGGGCCGCGCTACGGCGCCTCTTCCCGGCCGACCTTTCCCGCCGCGAACATCCGGAGGTCGACCGGACCGAGCGCCTTCTCGCGGGAGGGGGAAAGCAGGCGCCGGTGGGGGATCGTCTCGAGCCAGTGCGGGATCTCCCAGAGGTCGTCCTCGGACGTCATCCAGCCGATCCGGTCGAACCGCGCGAGCGAGCGCGGTTTCGAATAGCGCCGGAGCGTCTTCTCGCGCCGGAGGTTGAAGTACGACTCGAAGTAGGAGAGCACCAGTGCGCGAATCGTCGGATGGATCGGCTCGCGGTAGCGCAGCCCCGAGTAATTCGAGCGCGCGATCGCCCCCCAGCCGCTCGGCTCGCGAAAGACCGCGAGAACGTGGTCGTCGTCCTGCACCGCTTCGAGGTCGAGGATGAGCGGAGGCCGCCCCTGGACGCGCAGCGCCGCCGCCGCGAAGAGGGCGCCGTCCATGCACTGGACCGTTTTTTCGCGGATCACCCTCCTCGGTGAGCGGCAGTGCGCGCCGCGGACGTCGTAGTCGATCGAATCGAGATATCTCTGGATGCGCCATGGGGGATCGAGGCTCCGCAGGAACCGCAGCTCGCGGTAAGTCAGCCCGAAATCCTGCATGGTGTGGAGGGGAAGTTAACCGCTCGGAAGAGCCACTTCAAGGGGGTTATGCTCGCGGCCGATGCCGAATCTCTTCGTCCGGTACACGCGATGGCTGCACACCCGCTGGCCGGCGGGAACC